>BNVA01000125.1 GCA_025997755.1 Spirochaetia bacterium
CGGCAGCATGGGGGAGACAATGGTAATTGCTATGGCATTTTTGCCAAGCGCGGAATGTGCCGCATAACACAAAAACGAGCTGTCAACCCCGCGTTGATCGCCGTAAGAAGCTGATCAATTTCATCCTGAGACAAAACTTCTGTCATATTCCTTAGTCTACTTTAAAATAATTTCATAGTCTAGTATCCGAAAAATAATTTCATATATAAAATCCGCATATTTCGCTTGACTTTTTTTAAAGATTTTTTTATATTTTCTTTATGAAATTGAGTACCGTGCGGATGGTTTTACTTCAAGTTTTTACATCTTTGTATCCGCACGGTTATTTTTTTTCTTAAGTCTCCGCGTAAAGCAATTAAAAATGATACCAGACGAAAAATACGAAAAATTGCAAACCATCATAAAAGAACAAGGCAGTGTAGCGGTTGCATTCTCGGGCGGGGTTGACAGCTCGTTTTTGTGTTATGCGGCACATTCCGCGCTTGGCAAAAATGCCATAGCAATTACCATTGTCTCCCCCATGCTGCCGCAGACGGAGATAGATTTTGCAAAAAAAATTGCCTCTAGTGTGGGCATCAGGCATATCCTGATCGAAGAAAATCACATAGATGAAGTTGTCGCCTCAAATCCCAAGGACCGGTGTTACTATTGTAAAAAAATGGCTGTTCAAATAACTAAAAAACTTGCGGACATTGAACAAGACGAATTTGAAGAGTTCATTGCCGAAGGGGAGGATTTATTATGAGCGATGGCGCTCTGTCTCAAGCGGAAATAGATGCCTTACTTTCCGGCGGCTCCGGCGGCGGCGGGGCGGCTCCGGCGGGCGGTGGTAGTTCACCTGCGGATAACTCCGCTATCGAAGAATATTTAAAAGGCACAATACAGTCGCAGTCCTCTAATCTTTCTATGATGACGGGCGGGACGGTAACTTTTTCGGGTCCCAGTGTTTCGTCAACAACCCGCGATGCTTTTTTAAGCACTATTCCCGACATGGTAACTGTTGTAAAGGTTGACTTCTCGGCAGGTTTCCCGGGTGAGCATCTCTTTATAATGACTGAAGATACCTCCAAGGGTATAGCCGGTCTTATGAACAAAGAGGAAAACGTTACCCTTGATGAGATGGCTATGTCGGTTATAGGCGAAGTTGTGTCGCAGATGGTTGGAACCCAGATAACGGCACTGACCAATAAAACCGGCAATAAATCCATAGCATCGGGATCGCCTGAGGCTGCTAATGTCCCAAAGGCGGCGGCGGCTTTACCCAGCGGTAATTTTACGCTTGCAACTTACGATGTCAACCTTGGTAACGGTAACCCTAACAAGATTTGGGAAATAATAGGTCCGGCAGTGGCATCAGGCATAGTAAACGCACTTAGCGGTCCGTCTAAAACCGAAACAATACCAATGGGCGTTCCTCCTCTAAGTAATATAGGCGGCGGAATGATCGGCGCAAATACTACGATGGGCGGTTCTACGCATCAGTACGGTATGCCGCCTAATATGCAGGCTGTGCAGTTTCCAAACCTTGCAAATCCGCTTACAACCGCAGAACAGGGTAATATCGGTCTGCTCATGGACGTTTACATGGAGATGACCGTAGAGCTTGGGCGTACAAAAAAACTCATTAAAGAGATACTTTCAATGGGTGAGGGGACGATTATTGAGCTTGATAAACTGGCAGGTGAGCCTGTTGACATTCTTGTGAACCATAAATTGATAGCAAAGGGCGAGGTTGTAGTAATTGACGAAAACTTCGGCGTCCGCGTTACAGAGATCGTATCGCCTATGGAACGTATGACGGAAATCCGGTAAAATTAAATACTGTTTAACGCGGCGGCAAGCGCGGATTCTTCCCCATTTGATAATTCACCGGGCAGTATTAAGGGTAGTTCCGGCGTAGGCGGCAAAAGAAAGCCCGCATGTAAATATTTTTTGTGAATAAGCTCCCATTCGTTTTGATCCTTGTTTACACTATTTAAATAAATGCCGTTTAAAAGCCATCTTTTTTTTATTTTGTCTTGTTCAAATAATATTTTTATTTTTTTATAACGCATAACGCCGCGCTCTGGAGCGGCTAACAAATCATAGACGGCTCTTGTTGCCGCGGAAAGGATCACCGTAGAAATCAACTTTGAAGGCGGAAAATATTGGGAAAGACAGTTATCAAGTACCAAAAGTTTAGGGGCAAGTGTCCAGGGGAGAACCGCTTTAAATAACGGCACGGAACAATCAAAACCGGAAAACGGCAGCCAAATAGGAAGTGAAACTTGCGTTTTTACGGCAGAATAGTAATCTGCAACGGCGTTGTGTAAATCCGCTTCTTCCGTGTACAGCCGGAATGATTTTTTGGGAAAAAGTTTTTCAAGCGCTTTTAGTAAACGTTTTTCCTGCGGATTAGGAAAAGGCGCGAACAAGCCTCTTTCCGCTGTGTTCTTTAGATCACGAAGCAGGTTATTCGGCTTGTGTCCCAGTATTGCCTCCCCGCCGCACTGCCAGAGATCAACAAGCCGCTTGCCGTCCTGCGTATACAGGCGAAATCCCCTTGCTCTTTTTATAACAGGAAGTTTTGATCTGTAATCCTTAGAAAAATTTATCATTGTTGCTAGAGTCGTCCATAAATGATAAAATTTCAATAACCTTTATGGAAAATTATGAGATCGAAGAAATTAAGCCTGTTTTTAATGAGATGGGTATGCCAGTCAACTTTGGATGGGCTAGGTATCCTGTTTTTAAATATGAACCCGATTTATGCTGGACACCGAGGCGTCTAATATCGGAAATAGAAAGGTATATAATTTTTTCTCCGACTCATTTATTTATGTTTGAAGCATTTGACGGCGGATTTTCCGGTCATTTAAGTTTTATAGCCGTATCTTTGTTAGATAAAAAAAAATCTGAAAAAATAGAAAACATAAACTTCCCGATGGGAACATTAAACCTGCCCAAAGAGAGCAGTACAATTTCAATAAAACAAAAACAAATTCTGTTTGAAGTTATTATTTTAGAACGCGGAAACAGAATATTAAAAGTCGATATTCCTGAAATTAAGGGTCACAGCAATCTTCGAGGAGAGGTTGTACTATCCGAACCGCCTAACGCCCAGGAGTTTGTTTCCAATTCCCGTTGGAGGGGAGAAAAAAACAGTTTTCAACTTTTGCAATGTTCTCCATGGTATTCTGTTGAGGGTGTAATTCAGTTTGAAAATACGCCTATTGTTTTTAACCAAAACCGCGCTTGCGGAATTTATTATACAAACCGTATAGGACGTCCGAAAAGAGATTTTCATTATTGGGCGGCAGCCTGCGGTTATCAAAACGACAGACTTATAGGTTTTAATATAGGATACGGACTTGCGGATTCTTCTACCGGCAGTGAAAACGCTTTTTTTGTAAACGGACACATACACAAACTTGGTGAGGTAACTTTTAAAATATCAACTTCAAGCTGGCTTGATCCATGGCGGTTTACCAGCAGCGATAAACGCATAGAGATGACATTTATTCCGTGTGAAATGTCTGTTCATAAAAGATATATTTTGTTTTACTCGCTGCGTTCGGTACAAGTTTTTGGATTTTTCAGCGGCGAAGCGGTATTAGATGACGGCTCAGTCATACAGTTTAGAAACATAACCGGAATGACCGAGCGTAAAAAAACCAGATACTAAACTATTTGTTACGCATTGTGCGCATTGCGTTTAGCACAGCCAAAAACAATACTCCTACATCGCCGAAAACAGCAAGCCAGATGGATACCAAACCTGCCGCGCCCAAAACAAGAATAAGCGCCTTTACTCCCAATGCAAGGATAATGTTTTCGTTCACTATTGTTTTTGTTTTGCGTGAGATTTTTATAGCCGTGCAGATCGAAAAAAGATCGTCGTTCATAAGCACAACATCGGCGGCTTCTATCGCGGCGTCGCTGCCCAGCGCGCCCATAGCGATACCCACGTCAACACGGGCAAGTACAGGCGCGTCGTTTATGCCGTCGCCGACAAATGCCGTTACGCCATTCACTGATCCGGATATGATCCTTTCGATCTGTTCAACTTTTTGATGGGGCAGGAGGTTTGCAAAGTAACTGTCAATACCTATCTGTGATGCCACCGACGCGGCTTCTTTTTCCGTGTCCCCGCTTAACATAATTGTTTTTTTTATGCCCAGTTTTTTTAAAGATAAAAGGGCGGCGGCGGCACAGTTTTTTATTTCGTCGGATATTGTGATATAGCCTTCAAGCCTGTTTTCAACGGCTATATACACAGTAACGCCGCTGTCTCCAGCGGTATCATCTGGGACGGTATCTAATAAAATACCTTCACGCAAAAGCAGTTTTTTATTCCCTGCAAGCACCTTTTTTTGATTTATAAACACTTTTATTCCGCAGCCCGCTATCTCCTCTAAATTCGTTATAGCATTTTTGTCTATTGTGTTTGTATAAGATGATGTTATGCAGACTGCCGCAGGATGATTTGAAAAGTTTTCGGCGTGCGCCGCGTAAAAAAGAATTTCTTCTTTTGTCATTTCGCCTAACGCGGTAATTTCTTTTATCTTGAATATTCCCTTTGTAAGCGTGCCTGTTTTATCAAAAACAATAGTGTCGATATTTGCAAGCGTTTCAAGATAATTGCTGCCTTTGATAAGCACGCCCTGTTTTGATGCTCTGCCTATGCCTCCGAAAAAACTTAACGGAACAGACACAACTAAAGCACATGGACAAGACACAACCAAAAACACAAGCGCCCTGTTAAGCCAATCGCTGAACACCGCGCCCCGGACAAATATAGGCGGGATAACGGCAAGTAAAACGGCACAGACAACTATTACCGGAGTATAAATACGTGCGAAACGTGTAATGAAATTTTCAACACGGGATTTTTTTTCGCCCGCGTTTTGAACCAGTTCAAGTATTTTTGCTGCGGTAGATTCTCCTGCGGCTTTTGTAACACGTATAGTTAATAAACCGTTCTTATTTATCGATCCTGAAAGCGCTTCACATCCGGGCTCAACATCACGCGGAAGACTTTCTCCGGTTAATGCTTTTGTATCAAGCGATGAAACACCTTCGACAATTACGCCGTCTAACGGTATTTTTTCTCCAGGGCGCACGACGATCAACTGTCCTATATTAACGTCAAACGGCGACACCCTGCGTATATCTTCGCCGACTTTTAAATCGGCATAATCGGGACGAATATCCATAAGCTGCGCGATGGATGAGCGTGATTTTTTTACCGCCGCCCCTTCAAATGCCTCGCCTATTTGATAGAAAAGCATAACGGCAACGGCTTCGGGATATTCGCCTATGGCAAACGCGCCAAAAGTCGCAATAGTCATCAAAAAGTTTTCGTCAAAAAAATCGCCTTTTGCAATGTTTTTTACAACATTCCGTAAAACTTCAAAACCGGCAAGCAAATAGGCGGCAATACATACCGCAAGAGCAGCCGTTATTTTTTCGTTAATAAAAAAAATATTCTTTAATACGCCGTATTCCAAAAGCAATCCGGCAATAAATAATACGCCGTTTAAAATCAGCCTAACAAAAAACTTTTTTTTATCATCCTGATTACTCTCCACATTGACCTTAGAACAACAACTGCC
>BNVA01000126.1 GCA_025997755.1 Spirochaetia bacterium
CCGGCGGTTTTTGTTTTTATAAGCACATCTTCGATTTCTTTGACAGATATAGCCTTATTCATACTTTTAAGTATTTTATCACTCGCAGATTCTAACCCATAGAATATTATATCACATCCACAATCCTTCATCATATATAACAGTTCTTGAGTTATGAATTTTGATATTCGTAGCCAAATATACCATTTTAAATTGTACTTTTTTATCCTTTTACAAAATTCTAACACACGCTCATAATTAACAGCAAATAATTCATCATTAAGGTGTATCTTATTTATATTATATTTAGCTACTAAAATATCCAATTCCTCGAATATTTTATCCATTGATCTTTGTCTATATCGTTGCCCGCCGGAATGACAACAAAAACTACAATTATAAGGACAAGAACGGCTGGTAGTAAGAGGTGCTATACGATTACCTAATGGCGACAAGTCAAATAAACCAAATCCATCATAATCCGGATGTGGCAGTGAGTCTAAATCTGCAATACAATCTCTAGGAGGTGTAGCCATTATACCCCCCCCCCCCCGATAAACTATGGACTCTACATTTGTTATGTCTCCATTTTCATATATAGTGTTTATAAGCTCACAGGTTGTTATTTCGCCTTCATCCAAAATACCATAATCTGCAGAAGGTATCAATTTCATTGCTTCAACATGACTGTATGTAACTAAACCGCCACCAATAAAAGTAACTACATTTGGTTTTATTTTTTTTGCTGCATCAATAATTCGTTTCAATCCCGGATACCCCATAACCAAATCTCCAGAACCAACAAATGAAATATTATTGTTTATTATAACATCACGCATTATTGAATATGCATTGTTATCATCCCAAATATTAAAATTAATTGTCCAAACATTGAATCCCGCTCTTTTTAATGCCGCAGAAACATATGCTATACCAACAGGCGGCAATATCCAACCATCTTCAGCAACAGCAAGATTCATTTTAGGCAAACAAAGAAGTATATTTCTATTATATATCATTACGCTTCTCGTAATTTTTGCGCTATCAGTTTACCTACTTTATCAGGATGATCATCTCCAATACAAATACAATTTTTGCAAAACTCAATTTCTTTTTTTCTGCCTTCCATGTGCATAATTTGTATATTGCGCAAAAACTTAGATGCCCATATTTCTTTTAATGATTTTTTCCGAACATCACCATATTGAGTTAAAAATTTCCAATCCTGCGGACACATACCTACAACACCGTTAGAATGAATCATCATACTGGTAACAGGATAGGCACATAAAACTTGTGTTTCGGTTACTACATTTCCGTTGAAACGTGCAGGCAATGCTTTTTCAGGCATAACCATTTCTTCAAACTCCGACCATGTTCCAGCCACATTTTGCACCATCATAAAATCGGTGATTTTATCAAACATATCAAAGAAATGGTCAAAATCTTCCTTATTATAAAAAGTAGCATTTGTTATCTTAGCGGAAAGACGTGCCTTACCTCGACTGCGATTATACAAATCAGCAAAATTCTCAAGAAATTTATTCATATCTATATTTGCTCCGGCAATCTCCTTATACTGCTCAGATGTCATAGCTTCAACTGAAATGCGTATCAAATCAACACCAGCATCTACAAGTTCTTGATTCAGTTTTGGATTTAATAATATTCCGTTAGATACAATTCTAATTTCATTGGTAACTTTTTTCGATTTTAGGTAAGCAATCATCTCAGGTGTTTGGGGGTTGAGCAAAGGTTCTCCAAAACCATAAACATTTACAACTTTTATAGGATCGGGAAATTCCGCCATATCATCAACTGCTTTCTTGAATAAATCCAAAGACATAATTTTATGGCGTTCGTCGTCTCTATAATGCGCCTTATTACAGGGGCAAAAATTGCATTTTATATTGCACGCACCGCAAGGGTCGATGAAGATGATTATTGGCGTACTCAGCGGAACTATATCCTCAAGAGGAATACGTCTGTGCCGTGTTTCAAGACGCTCGCGTGCATATAATGTTGGATCTTCTCTCAAATATGACCTCCGAAAAAGTGCTGCTAAATTCTTTTTAGTAGTTCATCCATATATTGGTCTACATTATCAGCAGGCATATTCTGGTATAATATACTCTGACAATCTTTGCACTGCGGATAAGTTTCGCGAAGACCTTGCAGATGCGTTTTCATTATTTTTTTGTGTTCCGCACCATACCACAGTTCAGTTATTGGGGTTTCAAAAACATTTCCCCAAAATAATCTAGGAGTAGCACTACAAGCCGATAGATCACCGTTTAGTTCAAGATACGCACAAGTAAAAATCGTATCACAGCATTTTTTGTTTATCACATCATAACCGTACCGATGATTACCCGATACATTATCCATGGGTACATCACAAAAAAGCCGATAAGCATTTTCTATATTTATCGTATCACAAACTGGTGAGTAAATATCATAAAACTTTTTTTCAGCTTCTTTGTTTGGAAATGCAGTATCTATACCTTTGAGATAAACAGAGCATTTATTTTCTTTTGAGCCATAATCATGAAAAAATCGAATCTCATCAATAAATTTTTCAAAATCAATATCGATATCACAATTCTCTTTGTAGTCTTCTGCAGAGATACCCTGCAGAGATATAAGAATTCTTGTTAAACCAGCATCTATCAGGGTTTTTGACATTTCATTGCTAAGCCGTGCACCATTTGTAAGCAATTCAATTCTTTCTGAAATACCAGAATTTTTTACTAACAAAATCATATCAATAATTTTGGGATGCATTAGATTCTCGCCAACACCGGAAAACTGAAAAACTTTTAATTTTTTTTGTTTCTGTTGGCACAACTGCTTAAATTGATCTACTATGATTTGAAATTTTTCCCATGAAAGCAGACCTTTTGTGCCTTTTACCCTTTTGCTCTCAATTGAGTTTTTGCAATATTTGCAGGCAAAGTTACAAATATCACTAACCGAAACTTGCACAGAAAACGGCACAGGTAACGGAATCGCATCCTTCAACAAAACCCGATTTATCTCTCGACCGGAATTCATTTTTGCTAATTTACTCATAAACACACTCCTAAAACATAATGAATAAAATATAGTACTATTTATGCATGGTAATCTATTAATTACAAATATTCAAGCTATGGCGACCGCACCGCATCTGGGAAAAGTTCTTCTGTCATGTTTTTTATCCACATAGTCCCATCGCTTACAATTATAGTTTCAAACTCTTCATAGCCATTACGGAACGCACACGTACAAATGCTTCTTGAATTCAAGAACACTACCAAGATATGCTACATACTCTTTTTAAAAAATCTTTATTCTCCTACTATGGATTATTGATCACTAAATTTTCATTCTTAAACAACTCCGTATATTTCTCTTTAAAAACTTTTGCTATCATAGCAAAAATAAACGCAAAACTCTTAAACAAGCGATGTATCGGATTAATTTTATCACGGTAATAGAAATTAAAATAGAATATTTTCATATCCAAAAGTAAAAAAAACCGCTTGATCATTTTATGAATATTTATATTAAAAGTGAGCGAACTATGACCTTTACGCCATACAAACCCGGGGAAATTTAATACAACAAAGTTATTTCTTATAAATACCCATTGTGCTATAGGCTCCTCATTCCATATCCATTTTCTTTTTGTGGGTTTAACATCATCTACTAATTTATCTAATATTTTTTTGGGTATACACATTCCAACATTTCCTATACCACTTTTTACTTCATAAAATTGTACATAGCTGGTTTTAATTCCTGTATGACAAGATAATATTTCGACATCGCGAATTTCATCAACATGAAATATTTCCTTTTTATTAAATTGAGAGCTATCTATTCTACTATGAAGAGATTGGATGCCATCAAGTCTAATATCATATTTTGATACCAGAACAAAACAAGCATCAATAGCAGGATATTGTTCCATATAGGCAATTTGCAATTTTACCCTATCGGGAAGCCATGGATCAGCTTCTTGTGCACTCATTATGTATTTACCTGAACAATAAGTTAATCCATTCCAGAAATTCAATCCCGGACCACACAAATTTTTTTCGTTAAAAACTAATTTTATTATATTTGGATATTTTTCCTTATAAGATAAAATCACTTCTCTTGAATTGTCTGTGGAGCAATCATCGCATATTATAATTTCATATGGGTAATTATGCTTTTGATTAATAATAGAATCAAGTGTTTCTGCTATAAACTCACCTCCATTGTAAGAAGTAAAAACAACAGAAAACATACATTGATCCATAAAATATTACTCACCTAACTCAATCGGTTTTATATACATTTTTTTACATCTTTTGTTTTTATAAACACATTTGGATATAGAGCTTCTAACATCCTTATTTTATTGTAAGTTATCTTTATTTTTTTAATGCCCAATTACGATAACCGACACATATTATTCTAATTTACAGTCCATTCTGAAATTTCAAACTTTGATCTTTCCCATGTTAACCCTTGCACAATTTTTGAAGTGTTGCAATATTTACAAAACGGGATAGGTTTATTTAAAAACTTAATTACTTCACTTCTGGTCTTTACCTTATATATATCAAGATAATCCTCTTCTGTTATGTCCATATTCTTTTTGAAATAATCATTAAAAAAACCACTATATGCACTTGTAAAACAGGGGAATAACTTGCCATCTTTTAATGGAACTGACCATGAATATGCATACGGACACTTACCGTGATTTTTCTTTGCAGTACTTACCGCTTCTACTGATAATGGAAACTTAGTCATATATTGACGATCTCGTTCTGCAAATATAATACGTGCATTATATTTTTTTGCGGTATTTTCGATCTCGCTATAATTTAAATTGACTGGATAATAACTTACTAGTATTTGAGCATTATTCTTTGCACATGATTTCCAAAATTCTTCATTTTGTTTTAATAAAAGCAAACCATTTGTAAGAATCGAAATTTTAGCAGATTTAAAGTACTTCCGTGTTATATATATAAATTCTGCTAATCTTGGATGCAACAGAGGCTCACCCCCCATAATATTCATAACGCGAATTTTTTTTAATATTTTAGAAAGTTGAATACAGTCCTTTTCATAGTCTGCTGGATCTACAAAAGTTTCTGGAGCAAGTGGCGAAAAATGCAGACAATGTGCACAATTCAAGTTACAGTGATCGACTGCGTGAAAATCAATCACAAATGCACGAGTTGTATTTAAAAAAAATCGTTGCACATATCGCCACACGCGCAGACCAAAAGGTCTTATAATGAGCCTTATTTTTTCGGGAAGTAATCTCCTATATATTTTTATCAAACCCCCAAGAAAATCATCAGTATTCATATAAAACTCCTTCAACAGAAAGATACTAAAACTTTTATAGCGTTCGTGTCAAGGCAGCGAATTGCGCCACGTTAAATCTAACCATTGGAGCACAGATGCGCCAAGTAAAATTCTAACCATAGAAAAACTAAAATCCTTCCTGCGGGACAAAACGCAAGGGGGAAAGGAATGGGATTTACTATG
>BNVA01000127.1 GCA_025997755.1 Spirochaetia bacterium
CCTAAAGTTTATGCGGAAATAAAAACCATTATATATTAGCAGAAAGGCGCGCGGGTGCCCGCGCAAAAAATTAGGGCGGCGCCTCTGGAAGGTACCCTGATTTTTTGCGGCAGGGCAGGCCCCGCGTTTTTTGAAATATTCATAAAGGTTTTGATTTTTTTCCCACAGGCACGGGGATTTAATGATAATCTATTTTCAGTTTTGCGCTGCAATTTGTAAAATGAGAATTGCTGTGCTTGCAAGCGTTTTGCCGCGCGGTTGACAAAGGAAGCCCATTTATAGCATACTATGGAAGTAATGGGGAGTTTCCCGAGCGGTCAAAGGGGGCAGACTGTAAATCTGTTGGCTCAGCCTTCGTAGGTTCGAATCCTTCACTCCCCAAATTAACGTAACTCCTTATGTTATAAGGAGTTAGCAAAAGGGTGTTTTACCGGAGAGACCGGCAAATATTTTCTTCCTTAACTTTATGTTATGAAAGGTAATAGGAACCGCAGACCCAAGGTCTGATGGTTCCAGGAACCTTTCAGAAGGGGAAAATATGGGCCGGTCTTTTTATTTGATAGCTCATAAAAGTGGCATGATCTATGCGGAGATCCTGGACCCGGAAACCGGGGCGCACATTACCACAAGATCAACAGGAACCAAAAGCCGGGAAGAGGCGGCGTTTGTCGTGGGGCAATGGCTCCGGGATGGGATAAGCAGCCCCCGCAAGAAGCAGCCCCGTACCGTCGAGGTGGTAACCGGGCTTAAAAGTATCTTACTGGCAATTGAGAAAACCACCGACCTGGACGCCGAGGGTGCTATGCAGATTGCGGCAGCCCTCCAGAAGCGGCAGCTTATCGACTTTCCCACCGTAAAGGCGGGGAAAGGCAGTATCGACTTTATCAAATTCCTTACAGATTTTTGGGACTATGAAAAAAGCCCTTATATTGGCGAAAAATTGGTCCGAAAACCATCACCGGACTACGATGATCGTGAATGTTGCGCGGCCTTGGGTGGGCTTAGTACGATTAGCTCCCCACGGTTCTTGTTATAGCTAATGGGCGGTAGCATGGAGATAAATGCCCCGGTCTGCGAGGGGACCAGGTGGAAAAGCCGGGGGCCGGTGGTACTGGAGAAGCCGCAGCGCCGGAAGGTCCACCGGCCAGGATACGGCTTTAGGCGGACCGGAATTGCCCCATGCGGTTTAGGCCCCATAAGGGCTATAGGGTATGGGGCAATGGAGGGCCGCTGTTTTTATGCCCGGCTTTGGAGAATACCGGATAAATGCTTCATAATTGGAGATAATGGCTTACGCTTACAATCTTCGGATCATGTTTTACTTACAACTAATGCGCCGCTTGCCCTGCAGGGGTGAGCGGCGGGTGTTGGCGGGTCTTGGACTTTAGGGGGTGGTATTGGTAGTTAGAATACAATTATTACAAAATTCACGATTTGAAATCAAGAGTTCATTTCCCATCTTCGGAACTCTTGTAGTATATCGATTGTTAAAATTATGTATATACAAATCTTTATATAAATATTCAATGACATGATGCTTGTCATATGTCAGAAAGAAAGGTTGCGCGACATTTTTTAAAATGCTAGAAAGATTTAGGTGATCTGCAACTGTATAGGAATAACGATACAATTTTTGACCTTGTTTGTAATAGGGAGGATCAATAAAAAAGAATAAATTTGTTTTTTCTTTTGAGTATTTAATGATCTCATCGACAGCATTTCCAAATATTACTGTAACGTTATCTTTAAATTGTGCAATATTTTGAATTGATTTTATTATTTCTTTTTTATTAAAACGACAATTTATTTTATAGTTTGAATTTTGTTCCATTCCTCCAATTGGTGTCGAGCCAATAATTCCTGAAAAATTAGTCCTATTGAAAAAGAGGCCGGAGAAACCAAGGTCAACTAATTGATTCATGTCTGGTTTATCAAAAAGTCTATATTGGTTTAGATTTAGCCATGTACCGATTGTAATTTCAACTTGTTCAATTTTCTGAACAAGTTCTTGCGTATGATTAAATGCTGATTCCCAAAAACCATACAGTAGGGGGTCTCGTTCAATAAGTATTACTTTTGAACACAGATTATTTTCTAGCGCATATAACGATAATGCGGCACTGCCCGCAAAAGGCTCAATAAGAGTTTCTGTTGCATTATGCATTCCACTAGTAATATCGAAAAAAACTGGTGCAAAAGCTGCCTTGCTTCCAGGGTAACGAAGAGGACTTTTCATGTAGAAATCGTTTCCTTGATTTTCTTTATCTCATTGCAAACCCATACTTTAATTGCTTCATAATCATTTACACCATCAATTTTTAACAATACTCCGGATTGAGATAATTCATACCCTTTTGAAAAATAAAGAGGAATTGAAAATCGATATTGGAATTTCCCATACATCATTCCATATATTCTTAATTTTTTTTCAAACCCTGTTTCTTGTTCGTAATCAAATATAAATGGAATGAACATTCCTCTTTCAGGAGCCATCTTTGGTTTATCACTAAAAAATAAATCATGAAACTCACTAATTGTGTCAGTAGACAAAGCTTTATCGCCCCAATTCATTCCACTTGCAACTTGTGCAAGGAAATAATGCTCTAAGACAAATGCATTATTCCGGCGTAACCACGCAATTATATCTATTTCATAATCCTTGACGTTTTTTGGTGAACCTGCAATTGGATTATCTCGTACCTCTCCATCACCTATTAATCGATAAACTTCTCGCAGTTTATCGTAAAAGCTACTGCCATCAGGTCTTGGAAAACCAAAAGAAATAGCGTTACCAGCAATTAACCCTGCGGCTGCAACCGTTGAGCATGACTGAAATAATCTACGTTCGCTATCACTTATAACAGGTAAATAATCACCTGTTAATACTTCGTCCTCCTTGGGATGTGAAAGCAAAAGACAAAAGAGATAAATATACCCAGAACTAGAAATCTCTAGTTTAAGAGCAAAACGGCTACCGTTCTCAGAAAGGCTGAATGGATAATTATCTTCACCAACTCTTTCTGAACGTGTTTGTAATACTTGATTGATATGAATAAAGGCGTTTTCAGCAGCATCCTCTTCGATACCTGATCCTGTTTCCTCAGTATCGGTAATTTCAATGTCTATATCACGCTGAATATCCATCATATCAAGCCCATCTGAGCCTGCAATTAATGCTCGAAATTCAAGTAGATCACCCATGATTTCATCATTTAGGTTTTCAACAATGCGCTTTGTTATCATATTGGCTTTACTCTTTATTTTTCTTCGTGGCTAAGTAGCCATCCAAGATTGTAAATTGAGCCTTTATTTCTTTAACAATACCAAGAATCGGTGGGGTTGTTTCATCGATCTTAGATAATAATTCAATTGCCTTCGCTAGGCTTAAATTAGTTTCAGTGAGCACTTTTAAGAGAGCATCGCTCGAATTAAGAGTGCCCATATAAGCAGTTTCTAGATCCGCTCCATTACGAACTTTTGCAAGTGATAATTCATTTGAAAGAACGGCACCAAGTTTTTTTAGATCTGGATTTTGTGATTTTACCAATGCTGGTTTATCATCACTTTTTGAGCCATATATATAAACAAACACTTCTTGAAGCTTCGTCAAATATTTTTTTGAAATAGGATTATCATTTGGTTCTTTGTTCCAACCCTGTTTTAATCCCAAAAAATCACGGTATTCTGGCCTGTCCAACGCAGTATATAAATGTGAAAAAGCAAATTTTCCTTTATTTGCTCTGTCTTTAATATTATAAACTTCTGCTTTTTCAGCTTGTTCAAGAACAAAGATACTTCCAACATAAGAACGTACAGTATCGTTATTATCTCCAAGCTGTCTGGCAACATCTTCAATTGTTTTACCGGACGCACGAAATTCTTTATACCAGCTTGCTGCAAATTTAGCTTTAGCATAAGCATCCCATCTTTGAGGTCCATTAATATGCTTAAAGCCGATATATGCTCTTGCCTCAATAGGGCTTTTAACACGAAAAACTGAAATGGAATCCATAGTTTTCATTTTTGCGGTATCAAGTTCAGGAATACTTTTACCGATTGCCTGTGCAATGGATTTATCCCGCAATAACTTTATAGCTGTTAACCGACGATTCCCTTCCAGCACTGTGTAGAATTCAGATGAAGAGTCCTTATAGACGACCATTGGTTCAATCTGGAGATAACCATTATCCGCAATTGAAACAATCAATTCTTGGACATCTGAAATATCACAAAGAGTTTGAATTGCATCCAACTCAGTGTCTGTTTTTTGTGTTAACCCAATATCATAACGCGGATTGTTATAATCAAGCGTTAGAAATTCGATGGGGCAGCTTTCAATCTGATTATATTTAAGCTCCGGCGCTTTGTTTTTTGCAGCTTTTGGCATATTTATACTCCTAAAATCCTTAATGTATGATTTATCATACAATCCATTTTATTCAACCCCTCTAATTATTCCAAATGTTGTTATAAAGTATAACATAAACACTTGCATTATCATAACGAATCTTTCCCTCCTGTATCAGCCGCCATCCTAGCCCCATAGTCCCCGGGTGTAGGTTCATAGCTTACTTCATTATCTGTTTCGCCGCTATATTTCTTGAAATTTTCAGCTTGTTCAAGTACCTGCTCGAATACTTCTTCGTCCCATTCCGGGGGATAGCCGTTCTTATACAAAAGAACCGTTAAGTCTTTACTTAGCCTGTTTTTAATATCATCCCGGACAGCCCAATCGGTATATTGGGATTTTTCATCGACCAGTTCTTTTATTTTCCTGGCAAGCACTATGCATTTTTCTTCCGCATATTGGAATTGGTGTTTGTCTCTGACCGAAACAAGAATGTCGTAAAAAACTTTCTCTTCGTAACTTATACCTAATTTCTCAAAAGAAGCCTTGTCGTCTTGTAAATCACCTAAAATTTTAATCAATTCGTTTGAAAGGCTGTCAACAAAATCAGCCACGACTTCGCTGGTAAAGGTGAGCTTGTCACGATTATTATAGGATTCTATTACTTTTTTCAAGCGTTCATCAAATTGAATAGCCTTTACTTTGTTGGTTCTACCATATCCCCTAATTGCCTTTTTCAAGAGTTTCATTAGGGCATTAAATTTGGTGATAGGCATTTTTATTTCGGCTAGTTTCTTCTCAAAATCATCACTGAAAAGATCTTCTGTATTGTCGGCATCAACGATGTTTTCTATGCCGGTACAACTTATGGCCTTTTGCACCATTTCTTCCACATGGCGGTTCATGGTTTCAGCATCGGGGGTGTTGTCCTTTGTCTGTTTGTAGATTATTGACCGTATGGCAAGGTAGAATTGGGCCTGAACGTTTTCTTGGTC
>BNVA01000128.1 GCA_025997755.1 Spirochaetia bacterium
GCCGGGCGTTGGTCCAGGTGTCGCCGTAATATTCAAGAATTCCCCGCCACGCCGCGGCGTTAAAGGACTTGTCGTCAATCCCGGTGGCGTCGGTAAGCAGCCGGACCGTCACGTCCCCTCCGGCCGCCTGAGCCTCCCCGGTCTCTTTCTTCGAACATCCCGCCCAAAAAACAACCGAAACCGCGAAGAACGCGGTTAAACTCACGCACAAAAACGTTTTTTTCATACTAGCCTCCTGTATGCCTTTACATTCAACAGCATACCCCCCCGGCGCCCTGCGCGTCAATGAAGCGGCGGCTCCGCCTATTCCGCAAAGACCGCGCAAACGACTTGCTGCCATAGACAATTTGTTTCCGCGTTATTCCCTAAATCTGCGGATTATGCTATCATTCCCCCATCATAACTACACTGTTAAAAGGAATCTGCCATGATCTTTAACCCTGAATATGAATGTTTGGAAAGCGGGGCGCGGAAAAAACTCCAACTGGCCAGCCTGAAAAACCTGGTGGAGACCCTCTACGCCCATGTGCCGTTTTACCGGAACAAAATGGACGCAAAGGGCATACAGAGCCGGGACATCCACAGCCTCTCGGACATTGAAAAACTGCCCTTCACCACCAAGGACGATTTGCGGGAAAATTACCCGCACGGACTGAGGGCCTGCCCCCAGGACCGTATTGTGGAAGTCCACATGAGTTCGGGCACCACGGGAAAACCGGTGGTGGATGAGTACACCATGAAGGACATCAACATCTGGCGCGAGGCCATGTCCCGGACCATGGCGGCGGCGGGCTGCACCAAAGACGATATTGTGCAGAACTGCTACGGCTACGGCCTGTTTACCGGCGGGCCGGGTGCGCATTACGGCGCGTTAAACATCGGCGCGGAAGTGCTGCCCATGTCCAGCGGTAACACGGCCCGGCAGCTCATGGTTATGCAGGACTTCGGCGCCACCATGCTCACCTGTACTCCATCCTACGCGCTGTTCATGGCCGAGGAAGCCTCCGACGCCGGTATCGACCTCCACAAGCTGCCCATAAGCAAGGGCTGTTTCGGGGCCGAGCCGTGGAGCGAGAATATGCGCAAGGAGATCGAGGCCCGTTACGGCATGAAGGCTTATGACATTTACGGCCTCACCGAGATCATCGGTCCCGGCGTTTCCTTTGAGTGCGAGGCCCAGGACGGCCTGCACATCAACGAGGACCTTTTTTACCCTGAAATTATCGATCCTGAAACCGGGAAAAATTTGCCTGACGGCGAAAAGGGCGAGTTGGTTTTTACCACCCTCACCAAAGAGGGCACGCCCATACTCCGTTACCGTACCAGGGACATCACTTTTTTGATGCGGGAACCGTGCAGTTGCGGCCGCACCACGGTACGCATGCACCGGCTTTTTGGCCGCACCGACGATATGCTGATCATCCGGGGAGTCAACGTCTTCCCCAGCCAGATCGAACACGCCCTTATCGAAATTGAGGGGACCGAGCCGCAGTACCTCATCGTGGTCAGCCGCGGAGACTCACATCTGGACGAGGTGGAATTACAGGTTGAGGTGAAAAAAGAATTTTTCAGTGATGAAACCCGCGACCTTGAGGGCCTGCGGAACCGGATCGAAAACGTGATGAAGTCCAAGCTCCAGATCGGCCTCAAGGTAAAACTGGTGGAGCCCAAAACCATTGAGCGTTCCATCGGCAAGGCGAAAAGAGTCATCGACAACCGGAAAATTTAGCGTATACTTATTTTAAGGAGGGTTATGTATGGAAATTAAACAAATATCGGTTTTTCTGGAAAACACTACCGGCCGCATCAGCGAGGTCACCAAGGCTCTGGCGCAGGCGGGAATCAACCTCCGGGCAATCAGCATCGCCGATACGGCGGACTTTGGAATCCTGCGCCTCATCGTGGACAAAACAGAAGAGGCGGTAAACGCCCTCTCCGATGCGGGCTTTACTACCAGCCGGTTAACCAGCGTGGCCGCGGTGGAGATCGATGATGAGCCGGGGAGCCTGGCGCGGGTGATGGAACTTTTTGAAAAGGCCCAGGTTAACATTGAGTACCTGTACGCCTCCCTTGAAGGCAAGGCCGGTAAAGCGGTGGTGATCTTCAAGCTGGAGGATCACGACAAGGGCTTTAAAATCCTCAAAGAAAACGGCCTTACCATGGCTGAAAGGTTTTAATTAAAAATGAAAATACTGATGGTATCCAGCGAGGCTGTTTGGAACAGCCTCGCAAAGGAATTGTAAATTGAAAATTTTAATGGTATCCAGCGAGGCTGTTCCTTTCGCCAAAACCGGCGGACTGGCGGACATGGTTTCCGCCCTTTCCCTGAGTCTGTCAAAGCTGGGCCACGATGTAAAAGTCGTCATCCCCCGTTACTATTCAATCGATCGCAGTAAGCTGAAACAGCTGCCCGGCGCGCTGGGCGTACCGGTGGGCGGCGGCGAGGAATGGAGCGCCATATACACCGCAACATTGCCCGGTGGGCCGGTGAAAAATCCGGTGGAAATGTATTTTATCGATCATGAAATTTTCTTTGGCAGGGACGGTATCTACGGCACTCCATCGGAGCCTGACTTCCTTGACAATCCCCGGCGCTTTACCTTTTTCTGCCGGGCAGTGTTCCAGCTCTGCCGCAAAATCTCCTGGTACCCGGATGTGTTACACGCACACGACTGGCCCGCGGCAATGGCGACGGTATACCTGAAATTCGCCGAGCGGGTCTCAGGCGTCCCGGACGGTTTTAAAAATACCGTCTCAATTTTGACCATCCACAATCTGGGTTACCAGGGCATTTACAGTAAAGACAACTTCGTCTACTCAGGCCTGGGCTGGGACGTGTTTTACAACGCCGGTTTTGAGGACTGGAACATGATGAATCTGCTCAAGGCCGGTCTTTACAGCGCCGACAAGCTCAACACGGTTTCACCTAACTACGCCGAGGAAACCAAAATCCAGGCCCACGGTTTCAGGCTGGACGGCGTACTCCGTTACCGTTCCGCCGATTATTCGGGTATTCTCAACGGTATTGATTCAAGTGTGTGGAACCCGTCAATAGATTCGTTAATACCCGAACATTACTCCGCCAAAAACATGGCCGGAAAGACAAAAGCAAAAGAGGCACTACAGAAGGAATTCGGTCTGCCCCCTGACAGCAAGCCGCCCATTATCGGCATGGTAACCAGGCTGACCGAACAGAAAGGCGTGGGGGACCTTTTCGGCCCCGCTTACGGTTCGGCGTGGTCGATCTGCCGGGACATGAATGTCCAAATGGTCCTCATCGGTACCGGGGAAGCATGGTGCGAACACGAAATTATGAATCTCTCCTCCCGGCTTTCCAACTTCAGGGCAAAAATCGGCTACAGCGAGGAACTCAGTCACCTCGTCGAGGCGGGCAGCGACTTCTTCCTCATGCCCAGCCGTTACGAGCCATGCGGCCTCAACCAGATGTATTCCCTTGCCTACGGCACCCTGCCCATTGTGCGGAAAACCGGGGGCCTGGTGGACACGGTGGAAAATTACAACGAAGACAAGGGAAGCGGCACCGGTTTTATGTTCGACGATCTTACCCCGCAGTCAATTTACAACACCGTAGGCTGGGCCGTTTGGGCCTGGTACAACCGCCATGAGCATATTGAAGCCATGCGTCTGCGGGGAATGAAGCAGGACTTTTCCTGGGAAAAATCGGCGAAAAAATATGTTGACATGTACGAAAAGGCCAGGGCAAAGAATCCACCCAAACCCGCCTGAGCGGGCGGGGGCTGCCGGGGTACTTCACCTTTTCTGATATCTCTAGCCCTTAGGTAATAGGCAAGGGTTCAAATAAATAGCCATGAGGGATCAAATAAATGACCAAAAGTTTAGCAGACTCTGTCCAAAAGGTTATAGTAACGCCGGAATTATGGCCTATAGTTTCAGGTGAAAAAGTGAGAGTTTGTAATAGTTAAGACAGGGAGGAAGGTGGAGGGGGGTGAGCGCAAAGGTACCCGGCACAAGGAGAACAATATGAGACCACGTTTTATCGCAATCCTGCTTATCGGCCTGGGCTTCATTGCAGTTGCGGCCCTGGGACTCGTGCTTTTCACGCAGTTTCGCGGCCTGGCCCGGGAATACGACCAACTCACCAGAGAATCATATACCGCTTATATCGATTCTCTGAATAAAAATACCCTCGCGGGCATAGTAACGTATATCGAGCAGGAATTTCCCGTTCTGCACGACACACAGCATCTCAAGCGGGAAGCGGGCACGGACTGGTTCTGGGAGCAATCAGGCGCACTCACCCGTATCGCCGAAACCTTCGGCCTCGCGTACATATACTATATAGAAAAGACTGAAAAAGATTATAAATTCCTGATGTCTTCAGGCATCAGGCGGGACAAAAACCCCGAGTGGCTGGGCGGGTCGGTATGGCATGGTCCTGCCCCCTCTTTTATTAACGAAGCCTGGGAAACCGGCACGCTGACCTTTTCCACGGAACCCACTATCAATGAATGGGGTACGCTGATTTCGGCGGTATTGCCCGTTCAGAATGGCGGCCGTGTGGCGGGTATTCTGGGTGTTGATTATGAAGTTTCCCGCTTAATGCAGCCCTTGTGGCAGAGCGAGATCGATTTAGATACACACGAAAAAATATTATTGCGGAGGCTCTTGATCCTGCTCATCATTTCTCTGGTTATTATCCTGGCGGTCATGGGCGTTCAAATGGCGGTGGATCATAACATGGTTCAAATCCCTGCACGGGTTATGGAAGCCAACGAGCGTACCCAGGTTATGATGGACGCCACGCCCATGGCCTGTTCCATCTGGGATGAAAATGGAGTCATGCTCGACTGCAACCTGGAGGCCCTCAAAATGCTGGGCCTTTCAAAAAAATCAGACTATATCGATCACTTTTTCGATCTGAACCCGGAGTACCAGGGCGACGGGACAAGCACCCGTGAAAAAGCCGCAGCGCTCATTAAAGCGGCCCTTGATACGGGGAATCAGCGTTTTGAATGGACCTACCTCACTGCGCAGGGAGAGACCCTTCCGGTAGAAACGACCCTGGTCCGCGTTCCCTGGAAAAACGGCTTTCAACTTGCCGCCTATTCCCGCGATTTAAGAGAGATCAAGGCAAAGGAAGAAGCGGCACGGGAGGCCGAAGAGCGGACGAGGCTCATGCTCGACTCTATGGCCTTTGCCTGTTGTTTCTTCGATGAGAACGCTCGTGTCATTGATTGCAACCAGCGGGCG
>BNVA01000129.1 GCA_025997755.1 Spirochaetia bacterium
CATCCGGCACCGTCGTGTTGGCAATCTCCGCCACCCTGCGGCTCACATCCGAAATCCGCGCCAGCTTCCCATCAGGCAAGCAGCGCCGCCCCAGCTTCAACTCCAAACTTGGAATCAACGCCGCCAATGCCGTATTTCCACACCGCTCGCCGAACCCAACCAAAGTCCCCTGAACGTGAGTGCAGCCCGCCTCCACCGCCGCTATTGAGCAAGCCAGCGCAAGCCCCGAGTCGTTATGTGCATGAATACCCAGTATCGGAGGGGGCGCACATTTTGAGTAATCAGCGGAGCTGCTGTCTGCGCGGCTCCCCCTCGCTCCAAAGCCTTCGGCTTTTCCGCTGCCCCCACTCATCTCCCCGGCTGCAAGCGACACACCCTCTGCAACGGCGGAAGGAAAACTCCCGCCGTTTGTATCGCATAACACAATGCGATCCGCGCCTGCGTTATACGCCGTTTTTACAGCCTTTAACGCATATTTTTTATTTTGCGCCAATCCATCAAAAAAATGTTCCGCATCAAAAATTACCGTCCTGCCTTCTTTTTTTAAAAAAAGAATAGTCTCCGCAATCATCGCAAGATTTTCTTCAAGACTCGCCTTCAACACTTCACGAACGTGTAAAACTGAAGCCTTACCAAAAACAACCACAGCCTCTGTTTCCGCCGCAAGCAAATCCCGTAATTGAGGATCGTCTTCCGCCCTAACACCTTTCTTTCGTGTGGAGCCGAAAGCGCATAACTTAGCATTCTTTAACTTCAAACCGGCGGCGGCAAGACGAAAAAACTCCGCATCCTTAGGATTACTCCCCGGATTACCGGCTTCTATCCACGCCACACCAAGTTCATCAAGCGCCCCGGCAACAGACAACTTATCCCTTGCCGAAAAGTTCATACCCTCGCCCTGCGCCCCATCGCGCAGCGTTGTATCAAAAATCTCTATTTTGTTGTTGTTCAAAAATAAGCCCTATAATCCGGCACGTTAATTGTAATACTTGTCGATCACACCCGCCGTGATCTTTACCCAGTTAAAAAGATTTTCCGGTTTTTTGCCCACCGTGCTAATATCTTTTAATACAAACTCGCAGGGGGTTTTGTTTGCACGGCATACTTCAGCAGTTTCACCGATCTCTTTTCTAAGCGCTTCCTCGTTCAACACCATAGCCACCGATGCCGGATTAGGCTTTCGCGCCATAACATAACCGGAGCCTATCTGCTCGGCAAGCGACGGTATGTCCGCCCATGGACTTGCGCCTATTTTGCGCATGTTCGGTATCTGTTTTAAGGAAGGCATGATCTTATGCAAAGGCTCACAACAACCGTAGTAAGCAAGCCCGAACTTAGCTATAACAGGCTTCATGTATTCAAGGTCAAATTCGTCGCGCATTGCGGGAGACACCATAACAAAAGGCTGCGCCATGCCTCTAAACCACATATCCTTATAACGTGTCTTGCCGTTAAAATCTTTCGCGGGAAGCTCACCGGAATACGGCGGCGTGCAATGAAGCGCCTGTATATCCCAATCAAATAGCTCCTGCTCCTGCATTTGATCGTAATAGGAAATCCCTATCTCCGTAAACTTTTTAATTGTCGCATGAAGCAGCTCAGGATTTTCGAGTGTGTCTTCAATACAAACCTGCGCACCACGATACTGCGAAATCATATCCCACGGACAGTAATAAACCCCGTGTCCGCGCAGCCGGACAGGCAAAATCCCATCCAAAATATCCGATACAAACTCAAGATGCTTTTTATCAATTTCGGGACGCGCAGTAACGGCGGGTATCTTCAGCGATGCTACCTTCGCCTCCGTATCCAGTTGATCCTCGTAGTGGTGCGACACAATAGGATTGTTCGGGTCGGGTGAAGTTGTCTGTTCATCGATCTCTATCCCCATTCCCGTAGACTCATAAACCTTAATAACACTGATTGTATTTTCTACAACCATATCGGCTTGAAAATATTTCCAGCGGTACTGCACCCTGCGGAAATACTGTTCCAACACACGAGCCGCCTCGCATTCACACTTAAGCGTAAGCGAGCCGTCAAAATCCATTTCGTGCCAAGGAACCTCATCAACCCACACTGGCGGACGAACCTCTTTAAGCCCGTTCATATCCTTTATGCGGCGCACCCGCTCAATGTTTACCTCATCCGCCGCCAACTCCGCATATTTCTTTGCCAACTCCCTAAGGATCGCCTTATCACCCGCCGAAACACTACCGTTCTCTGTCACCGCTCCTGCAGCCGAAACCCTACCCAAAAACGGATTCGCTCCATCCCCCGGACTTCCTATAAGAAAACT
Organism: Spirochaetia bacterium; assembly: GCA_025997755.1. The sequence goes on from BNVA01000129.1 coordinate 2,300, forward strand.
ATTTTGCATCGAAATTAATTCTCTCTTCTTCCATCACAAGCGGCCAATTCATCTGTCTTGTATTTATTGCCATAACATACTCGCCTAAAAGTCCAATAAAAAAAAGCTGAAAAGAACCCAGCAAAAACACGCCTATGACCATCGGCGCATAACCGGTATCAAAAGAATCCCAATACAATAACTTTAATACCAAATAAACCATAGCAATGATAAAAGAAATTGCACCTAATATCATACCGCTAAATGTCGCAATACGTAATCCCGCTTTTGTATTTGAAGTAAAAACTATCATAGCTTCATTCCAATAACGGTAAAAATTATATTTTGATTTACCGAATTGTCTTTTTGGTTGAATATATGGAATATCTTTTCTTTTGATACCGGTATATGCTATGAATCCCTTTCCATCAAAATTATTGTTTATATAGGTCTTATATAAGTCAAAAAACGATCTATCAAATAAAGAAAATCCACAGAAATTATCAATAACACTAAATTCAGAAAACTTTTTAGAAATAATATAAAATAATCGCCGTACTGCAAGCATTAGTATGTTTTCTTTGGATTTAGTTTTTATGCCTAACACTATTTTATATCCATTCTCCCACTCTTTCACAAATTGCGGTATCATATCTGGTGGCGATTGAAAATCTGCAAATAAGTTAATTATACAATCACCAGTAGCACTCATTGAACAATTGGACCCAGATGAACTTGCACCAAAATTTCTTGTATTTAATATAGCCTTAATTTTTTTATTTTCTTTACAAAGTTCACGTATCATCAGGCGCGTATTATCAGTTGAACAATTATCAGAAAATATGATTTCATAATCATATTGAGGCAAATCTCTTTCTAATATAGAAATTATTTTATTAGTTAATGGAATAATATTTCTCTCTTCATTCAAACATTGTATATTGATACTTATTTTTTTCATAACCTCATTTATCCCTTGAAGAATTCCTTATATTGATAATGAACCTTAATCATGTTATCTGGGAATTTATCATGCCATGCTAAATAACCTGTTTCATTAGGCAACGTAGATTTATTATTAATCACATAATCATCTGGAACTCTACAATCATAAAGAAAAGAATAAAAATGAGGTCGTATTTTTACTTCAGGATGAATTCCTTCAATCATAGTAAGCGGTTCCGGATTATAAGAGACAGGACAACCAATTTCTTTCAATGCAGTCATTTCAATGCGTTGATTTCTAGTTTCTTTCACCCTAACAATTCCGCCGGGTATATGCCAGCCATCAGGATATGGTTTTGGTTCTTTACGCCATGCTAAAAGATATTTCCCGGTATTATTCCGTATTAAAAGATCAACATTCACCATTGGTGTTATTTCTGTTATAAACAGAAATAACTCTTCAGGTAGACCTGCTTCAGGATTATCAATATGTTCGCGAAGTTCATTGATTATTAGATTTATATCACACATTTTTTAAATTACCATAATTGTTTAGAAATTCACTTTCATAAACACTATAACAAATTTCTCTAAAATCACTGTTATGCTTCCAACAACATGTATAAATATATAAAAATCCATGCTGCTTTAATCTGTTTATGGCAGACAATTGCATTTCACTAGGCACTGCAATTAATATATCAGAATTAGTTTTGTCATCAATAAAATCTGACAACCAAACGGAAGTTACTTTTCGTAACTGTTGTTCCCAATAACCTTTGCACTTTTGTACTACCATTCCATCATCAAGAAGAATTCCATTTATTGGTACATTCATATCGCGAAAAATCCCAAGACAAACAGCAACTTGCAATCCATTACCCCAAATATATTTATTATGTGGAGAACAAATAAAATTTATAATCGTATTATCGATACATTCAGAGTTTTTTATTAAATCAACATATTTATCAAACATTATATCCTTCTTTTTATCCAATCAATTGCTAAAGACACCCAATTTGCGCATGATTCATTTATTTCATTTTCTCGTTCCGCAGTACACTCATCACAAAGTGAAATACCGTGTCCTCCAGCCGGAAAAATATGTGCTTCAAAGGGCACATTTTCTTTTACAAGAGCATTTATAAAAAGTAATGAATTTTCTACTTTGACTTCTTTATCATCAAAATTATGCCATAAAAAAACCTCACACGTGTTTTGCGATACATAGTTCTCAACTGAGATATACTGCTTTAGTTCTTTATTTTCCAGTTTTCTGGTTAAATGATCTACTGATTCAATATGAGAATGCTCACCTGAACTAATTACCGGATAGCACAAGACAACACCGTTAGGTCTACAGTCAAGAGAGGATGAAAGACAGTCTCTAAACCAGTATTTCTCCCAATGCACCGCCAAAGACGCTGCAAGATGTCCACCTGCTGAAAAACCGCATATCACAATTCTATCAGGATCAACGTCATAATAGTCAGCATTTTTACGAATATGATCAACTAAAGATGCCAGCTCTGTCAATGCTATAGGGAACGGTACACCATCAACACTGTATCGCAATAAAAACGACTGCATACCAAAAGCCTGAAAGCGTCGTGCAACCGGATCGCCTTCTTTTTCGTTGATAATCCTGTATCCACCACCTGGACATACAATTACTGCAGGGCGATACCGCCTACCAATATGAGGCAGAACGGGGTTGGTGTAACAGGTTAATGGTATTGATTTATTGTTTATCTTAAATTCTATATGCATAAAATATAATCTATTTCACTTATAAATTTATAATTTATAAGTGTATTTTCTAATTCTAACATTGGAGAAGAAAAAAGTAGGATTAATCCACCCTCTCCCCCCCCCCCCTCCCCTCCTCTACCACCCACCTACCACCCTAACCACAACATACCAATTTTATACACATTCATATTAATTCAATTCATCAACTAATATATCATATGACTAAAAATCAATTACAAACAACAAACA
>BNVA01000130.1 GCA_025997755.1 Spirochaetia bacterium
CTTGCTCCTGTCAAATCTGGCCAATTAAAGAAAGACGCCCAAACAATGCAGCGCCGCGGCAAAGACATGGCTAAACTGCGGGAAGTTATCGATCTTATAACAGCGGAACAACCCCTGCCTCCCCGCTGCCGGAACCATGGGCTGCATGGTAACTGGGTGGGAAAATCCGAATGTCATATTCAGGGTGACTGGGTATTGATTTACCGCATTGACTCGGCGTCTAAAACCGTTGTCTTCCACCGCACCGGAACCCACTCCGATCTGTTCTAACTGAATAGTTCTTAACTCCTCACCCCTCATTCTCATTCCTCCACCACCGTCCGGTAATACCAGTGCATATCACCGAAGATTTCTTCGTCCGAAAGTGTCTCCCCCTCCTTGCCGACAAAGCCGCCATCGTTGGTTTCCATTACGCCGTCAAACACGTTAAAAACGCCGCTGGTAATCCGTTCCCGTTCCACCGCCACATACCAGGCGCTGTAGGGCGCTGCAAGGCCGGCCGTCACAGGAGTGATGTCCACCATGCCGTCCGACAGGGAACCCAAGTAAGGGGCGGTGGTAAAAGTTCCGTCCATAACGGAACGCACCAGGCGGGTATAGTACACTTCCCAGCGGTAAATCACCGAAGTAAGAACCGCTTCCGGGGCATCAAGGCTCATATCGGCGTTATACCCCACACCCCATACACCGGCTTCCTTTGCCGCCTTCTGCGGGGCAGAAGAATTGCTGTGCTGAGTGATGACGTCGCAGCCGGCGGCTATAAGGGCGCGGGCAGCCACGGTTTCGCCCATAGGATCGAACCAGTTGTATGTAATGCGCACAAAGATACGTGCATCGGGATTTACCTTCTCCACCCCAATGGCAAAGGCATTGATTCCGCCGCTTACTTCACTGTTGTCCTTTCCCATTGCCGCCACATAGCCGATTTTACCCGTGCGGGTTTTAAGCCCCGCCGCGATACCGCTCAAATACCGGGCATGGTAATACCGGGCGAAATAGTTGGTAAAATTGGTTTTGTTGTATTTAGTGCCCGTGGCGTTGGCAAAAATCACTCCATGGAATTCGGCTGCGAGCTCCTCGCAGGGATCCATAACGCCCCAACTGGTGGCTATGATGATTTTCGCCCCGTCCCGGATGCAGTCCCTGACCACGCTTTTCATTACTTCCGGCTCCCCGTCGGAAATATTGAACCGGTGGAGAATTTGATCTTCCCGAAGTCCCAATTCCCGCCGCATAACTTCTATTCCCTCGTAATGGGAATCATCCCAGACGCTGCTCCCGTCGACCCGGTTTGTGTAGATAACCCCTATCTTTATCTGTTCCCTGTCCAAGGGTTCACCTGGCCGCCATGCTTTCCCTTCCCTTTTTGAACAGCCTGCCAAACCCAACACTACAAGCAGTATTGAAAAAATAGTTTTTCTCAAGGTTCTACCACCGTCCTGTAGTACCAGTTTATCCCGCCTAGAATTTCGCTGTCTGCAAGGCGTTTCCCCGCCTCGCCTATACGGCGGCGAGGTATATCGTTGGTTTCCAAAACTCCTTCAAACACGTCGAATATCCCTGTTACCATACGCTCCCGTTCCGCCATAATGATCTCTTCCGTGCCCGGCGCGGCGATAGCGGAAAGGGGGCTTATGTCCACCATACCGTCCGAAAGACCGCCAAGATACGGTTCCGCGCTAAAGCTGCCGTCCAGGAGACTCCGCACCAGCGCGGTATAGTAGATGCCCCAGTTCCAGAGCACCGAGGTGATCACCGCCTCCGGCGCGTCGAGACCCATATCGGTATTGTAGCCTATTCCCCATACCCTGGACGCAGCCGCTTCAACCTGAGGATTGGAGGTATCGCAGTGCTGGGCTATCACATCGCAGCCCGCCGCAATCAGGCTTCGGGCGGCGTTCATCTCTTCCATAGGATCAAACCAACTGTAGGTAACCCGAACAAATATGCGGGCGTCTGGATTCACCTTTTCCACGCCCAGGGCAAAGGCGTTTATCCCGCCGCTTACTTCGCTGCTGTCCTTGCCCATTGCCGCCACATAGCCGATTTTGTTTGTCCGTGTTTTAAGCCCCGCGGCAATGCCGCTTAAATACCTTGCCTGGTAAATGCGCCCGAAGTAGTTGGTAAAATTGCTTCCGTTACTTTTGTAGCCCGATGCATGGGCAAAAATAACTGTGGGGAATTCCGCCGCCAACTTTTCGCAAGTCTCCATAAAACCCCAGCTCGTGGCAATAATAACCTGCGCACCTGCGGCAATGCAGTCCCGCATGGCGCTTTCAGCCTGCGCTTGATCGGCGTCGTCGATATTGATCTTGCGGATAATCTGGTCTTCGCCTAGTCCCAGTTCCCGCCGCATCATTACTATCCCCTGTTCATGGGCGTAGGCGTAACCGCTATTTTCCTCAAGGGGATTGGAAACATGGATAACCCCCACTTTAAGTTTTTCCTTGTCCATGGGCATACCGGGTTTCCATTGGACTTCCTTTTTTGTACAGCCTGAAAAAAGAAGACCTGCAATGGCGGCTAACACCAACATTTTTTTAATCACAGCTTCCATTTTGCTATAGTGTAACCGTAGAAGGGGTAGTTTTCGACCTAGAGCGCACCCTAATTCGTTCACATAACAGGAAAATTCGTACCTATGGTATACACTAGTGTATGAATTTGTATACATATCGATGCCATTACGCCTCTGTTTTTCGGATAAAATCAGGAGGAACGGCGGCGCGGCCGTGAGCGGCATGAGGCAGGGTTGTGGCTTATATCCTGGATGCCTGCGCCCTCATCGCCCTGCTGAATACCGCTTCAGGAGTGAAAACTTGAAAAAGAGATCACGCCAAGCCGCAAAGAGCGCAAAGTTATTCCCCTAAGCCGTTTACTATTCTTTCAATTCCCTCTTTCATATAAGGTGCTCCAAAATTCAATAATAGACCAACTTTTTTTCCACTGAGCCTCAAATATGTCAATAATTGTTTTGAATAAACACGATTCAACCGTTCTACTGATTTTAATTCGATGATAACTTTATTTTCAACGATAATATCAGCACGAAAACCCTCGTCAAAATGAAAATCATCAAATATTATAGGGATTTTTACCTGTCGTTCAACTTTTAAGCCCTTATCTGTTAGTAATTTTGATAATATTGCTTCATAAACTGATTCAAGCAAACCGGAGCCTATTCGTTTATGTAAATTTACAGCTACATCAACAATAATTTTCGCTATATCATTTTCATTCATCACTATTTTTATCGTCATTATCTTTGCTCTTCTTTGCGTCTTCGCGTCTTTGCGTGAGATTTTTTCGTTCACATAACAGGAAAATTCGTACCATGGTATACACTAGTGTATGAATTTGTATACAAAAGCCTTTGCTTGATACAAAATATCTTTTCAGATAGAATGTCCCATAGTTAAGGAAAGATGAAAAAAACTCTTTGTATCGTTGTTTTCCTCATTTTTTTACTTTCGCTCAGTGTAGCGGCGGCGGAGCCGTCATTTTATGTTAATCTGCAAGACTACCCGCTATATCTCAAGGCGGGTTTTGACGCGGCACCGGACTTGCGCCATCCAAACGGAGTTTCCAACGTAAAGGACGGCTCCTGGCTGGAATTCACGAATTGGAGCAATGTCATTATCAGCAAGCTGAAGCTGCCGGAACTCTCCGCCAAACAGCCAAAGCGGGCTTTTCTTTCGCCCTTTGGAAGACATGAGCAGGAATGGACTATCGCCATCCCCTTTACAATGAAAACGCAGCCGCCGCTTTTTCCGGGACTCTACATGGCAGCTGTAGGCGACAACTGGGAGATTTACCTTAACGGGACTTTGATTCGCATAGAAATGCACCTGAACGACAAGGGCCGTATACGCCAACATCATTCCGAGCGGGATGTGTTTTTCCCCATAGATCGCGCCCTGTTTCGTACCGGGGAAAATCTGCTTACCTTCCGCATTGTGGGCGACCCCACGGATCAGACTATCGGCTTTCAGTATTCCGCACCCTATTATCTGGCGGATTATGAGTATATAAACTACAAAAACCGCGAGACGGTGGAAATGCTTCTTATCGGGGTGTTTATACTGACCGGTATCTACCACTTCCTGATTTTCGTCGTTAACCGGAAAACCCGGCACAATGTCTTCTGCGGCGCGTTTTCCCTGTTTATGGGTTTGTATTTCCTATTCCGTACCCACGGGATTTACCATCTCATCCCCGATACCTGGATCGTGGTCAAGCTGGAATTCTTTTTCATCTTCCTGGTCATACCGGTCCTGGGCGCGTATTCTGAATTGCTCTGTCTGGGACGCATTCAGCTGGTAACCAAGATATACTCTAGTCTTTTCACATTTATGGCAGTATCCCAGCTTTTCTTTGTCCATTCCTACGGGAGCGACGTCCTGATTGTCTGGCAGCTCTTGGGCATCCCGGCGCTGCTGTGGATTTTTTTTCATAATATACTGCTGCCCTTTGTGCGGGAAATCAAAACAGGTAGAAAATTTGGCGATGCCTTATTGAACAGTTATCCGGGAAACCTCCTTTTGGGGACAAGTTTTTTTATATTCTGTGCCGTCGCCGATACTATCAATTCTTTGTTCCTGCATTATCCAAAACAGTTTAGCCATTTTGCCCTGTGCATCTTTGTATTGGCAACGGCGGTCATGCTGACGCGTCTTTACGGCAGGCTGAACCGGGAACTTGCGGAAAAAAGCGCGTTACTGGAAAACACCGAAACCCCGGAGGCGGCGAGGGAAGCGGTATTCAGTGCCCACGGCTTGACGGAGCGGGAGAAGGAAGTAGCCCGTCTGATAGTTGAAGGGCTTTCAAATACAGGGATAGCCGGGCGGCTTTTTGTTACCGAAAGCTCCGTTGGTTTTCATATTACCAACATCTACCGGAAGTTTGCTATTGAGGGAAAGAACAACGGACGGGCAGCGTTTCTGTCAGAGGTCCTTTCGGTCTCTAAGAGCACGAACCAGTATTGGTAGTCCGTATAGGCGGATAAAGCCCTTTGCGTCTGCGTGGTTGTAAAGTTCTCCGGTGGTAAAGCTGGCAATATCGGCATTGTAAAGCGAATACGGCGATGTAACTCCGGCTGTGTTTATGCTGCCCTTGTAGAGTTTTATGCGGACTTTGCCTGTAACGGTTTCCTGTGTTGAATCGACGAAAGTTTTTAGCGCC
>BNVA01000131.1 GCA_025997755.1 Spirochaetia bacterium
AAACAAAGCCTGCGACGCAACGATTAAAAATCTTACTTTGACCGGGAGTAACAATTTGTCAAAAACTTTAAAATTTTCTCCGTCATAATACCACACAGCAGTTCCGAATACTCCCGCATATTTATTGCCGTAACCGCCGGTACCTGAAAATCCGGGCAGTTCTCCGCTTTCACGCATTGTATTAAAAAGAATTTCCGGCATAACTTTTTGCGCGGAACCGGTTTTCGTTATGCGGTATATCTCTCCGCCGGCAATATCGTAAAATAAGACATTATCGTTATCATCATAAAAAACATTCCATGGAATTATGCCGCCGACCCGCTCATTAAAATCACAGGATAAAAGCAGGCTGGGAGATGATCCGTTTTCTACTTTGTATATATCTCCCCTGCGTGTTGAGTAAATAAAATTATCAAAATCTTTTAAGCATAGAGCCGCAATGGAAAAATTATTTGTGTTATTTGAATAGTCTTCCCTAAAACTTTTTGATAAAAGCTCAGTCCGAAAGGTGTCATAACTGTAAAGCTCCACATGATCGCTCATCGTTCTGGAAAAAGTGAGTATCCCGTCTTTACACATCATTGAACCGATTTGATAGAAGGTATGAGGCTGATCCTTTGAATCCACCGTGTAGCTGATTGAAAAAATTTCGCCTAATAAATTGCCGTTTCTGTCGTATTTTTCAATAACATCACGCACGGTTAAATAAGCATCGAATGCTGTATCCGCGCAATAAACGTAAAGGTTTCCATCATCATCTGCCGTGCAATCAATAAAATGCCGGTTGTGTACGGTTTTGTCTATTTCGATCTTGTAGTTTATATTTCCGCTGCTTGTAATTGATAAAAGACGGTAAGAACCGGAATCAATGATATACAAATTACCATCTTTTTCATATTTTGCAAGGCTTGGCGAATCAATAGTGGTTGTCTTTTGAAAAACCGGCCGCCTAAACAAATCAAAATGCACCACACAAAATACGGCACAAAAAACAATAATCAATATGCCGAAAATAATGACAAGGATTTTATTTTTTTCCATAGAATTTAGTACTAATATATTCGCATAACAGGGTGTCTTTGTAAAGGTATTGGGCTATACTTGTCTGCATGACGGGTATTGCGTTTATAGGCGGAGAAGGTCCCGGTGTTATGCGTTGTAAGGAGCTTGCCGGGGGTGCAGACCTTATAGCGGCAGCGGATTCCGGGCTTTTGCTTGCCGAGAGAGCCTGTATTACGCCTGATTGGATCGTGGGCGATATGGATTCGTTGGACGAACAGGGCGGCATTTCGCTGCTGGACAAGTACCCCAAAGATCGGGTGCTGATATACCCTTGTGATAAAGATTTAACTGATACCGAAATCGCCCTAAACCTCTTGTGGGAAAAGGGTTGTGATAAAACAATTATAGCAGGCGGAGGAGGGGGGCGTATCGATCATATTTTTGCCCTGCGTTCTCTTTTTGAGAGGGAACGCACTCCGGATCTCTGGGTAACAGCCGGAGAAGCCGTATATAAACTGGACGCTAAGGTGAATTGTAAAAAAGAATTTTTTACGGAAAAAAATACCGTTGTTTCCGTGTATCCGGTAGGCGCAAGCCCTTGCAAGGCGGAAAGTTACGGATTAAAATGGTCTTTGAATGGTATTGCTTGGACTATGGGCGCTGCCGGTATCAGCAACATCGCATTGGAGGAGAGGTGGACGATAAATGTAGTGTCCGGCAGCTTTCTAATTGTGGTGAATTTTTAACGAATTTTGCTCATGCGTTAGTTTATTTTAAATAAACACCATAAACTTGCCGAAAATTATATGTATAGGTATATTGTCAGGAGGGAGCGTGAAAAAAGTAGCAATAATCGTCCTTATCTTAACCGCAACGGCTGGAGTGGTGAGTGCACAGGATACATTTTCAGTTGGGATAGGAGTGGAAGCAAACGGGTATAGCAGCAACGAGTTATTCGGAATAGCTCCTGTTTTAGCTTTTGATTACAGGTTTAATGAGATGTGGGCAGTAGGAGCCAGAGCACTGTATGCGTTAGACATCGGAGCTAAGAGTATAGGAGATACCACTGCATTAGAGTTGAATATAACCGGCCGCTGGTATTTTTTACGCTGGAAGAGCCTTGTTGATTATTACTTTATGTGGCAAAACAGGCTCCATTTCTTTATTCAGGCGGATGTTGGTTTGTCCATAACGAATTATGCGGCTACACCAAACATTTCGGGTACCGCGCCGAATCTTGGCGGCGAATTGGGGATTCGTATTATGTTTGATAAAATTTATGTTGAACCTTACGGAAGGTTTTCCGTTCAACTTGCGGAAAAGTATATGGGTCAAACATGGGGCGCCGGAGTCCTTGTTGGTTATACATTTCATTCCGGTAGAGGTGGTTACTGATGAGATTTAAATTTTTGCCGCTTATTGCCGTAACGGCGTTTTTACTCACTTGTACAAATGGTTTTATGGATGAATCACTTTCAAGAATAAACGGTGGTGAAGGCGGCGGCGGGCAGTCAGGCAGCGGAAGGGATATTCCCAGCTTGGGGCTTTTCTACATAAACAGCGATGATGATATGAGGGTTAAAATTCAGCGTATCAGCAGCGATTCCCGATATACAGGAAAGAAGCTTCACTTTGTTTTGGGCTGCGACATTAACTTTTCAGGTTCTCCTTTAGTTGATTATGATTTCACAGACCCTGAAGCAGAGGAACCTACAACCGATCTTTTTAAATTTGAACATGAATTCTATGGAGCAGGGCATACTATTAACACAGATACAACTATTTTTGCAGCGGCTAATAACGCTCTTTTTGATGGTATAATAGTAAACGCAAACATCGGCAGTCATCCGTCAGCTCCGCACGAGGAAGAAGGGGAAGAAGAACCCGAAGAAACTGTGGACCCAGGTGACCTCGGCGGTTCATATTTGAAGAATGTGGGAGCTTTAGTAGGACATGCGACCGGAACAAAATTTAGCAGGATAGCTGTTACAGGTTCCATAAATTTTGCCTTAGCTTCAGATGCGGGTAGTGATGTTTCTATAGGCGGCATTGTCGGCAATACAGGAGGCACTATAGAGCTTTCTTACTTTGTAGGCGAAATAAAAATTGATGGCGATGCCAATGTAGGCGGTATTTCAGGTAAGTCATCGGGTACAATAGAAAAATGCTATACAAACGGAAAGATCGCGGCTTCGGGAACGGTAGGCGGTATTTCGGGAGACGGCGGCACTATTAATAACTCCGTTTCGGCAATGGCTTCGGTAACCGGAAACCGTGTTCTGGGTTCAGGTAGTCCCGGCAGCACCGCTTATGCTTTTGCTTCTATGAAAGGGACAGGGGTTGGTACTGACGGTGCTGATAAAACCGCAGAAGATCTGACTGGGCAGAGTTTTTGGGAAAGCCTTAGTTTTGGAACTTTTTATGATCCTGAAGATACTGCGCAAAAAGATAATTATGACTGGGTAATGAAACTGTTCCCCGTTCTAAAAGATTATCCTGAGCCCGGATTTACAGGTCTTGCAGATGATGATTCTGATGATTCTGAATAAATAAAATTTTATGAAACTAACAGCTGGTCTATTTTACGCAATTGTTTTCGCCATTATTTTTTCTGGTTGTACTAATAAGCTAATCAACGGCGAAGATGAAAAGGTTGTTTCCACAAATACTCCGTTTCCCGTTGATCTGCCGGCTAGTCATATTTATTACATAAACACTGCGGAAGACCTTGAATTTAAGATCGATAGAATTTTAAACGCCAAAAATGAAGACGGCGGGACAAACACTGCGCTGGATCCAGCCGCTGTGTTTTTCTTAGGTAACGATATTGAGTACACGGGCGGGCCTCTTCTTCATTTTGAACATACTCCCGAAAAAGCGCCGCGGGCGGTAAGCTATTTGGAGTTTAAAAACAGACTTAACGGTAACGGACGGACTATTACAATCAACGGAGGTCCGTTATTTGCCGTTTCAACAGGGGCGGCTTTTGACGCGCTAAACGTTGTTGTAAATATGAATAAATTCCCTAAAGACCATCCTCTGGACATCCTTGATGAGGCTACAAGCTACCGTCTGCGTAACGCTGGCGCTCTTGTCGGCAGCGCGTCGTCTACAACCTTTACAAATGTTTCTGCCAGAGGGTCTATAGATTTGAGTGTGGGTCCTGCTTATACCCGGAATACCGAGACAAATGTCGGCGGCATAGCCGGAATTGCCGATAATTCCGGTACGACTTCCGCGACATTTGATAAATGCGGCAGCAGCGTGAAAATACAGGTTAAAAATTCTATTGACGACGGGCTTGTAATTGTCGGGGGCATCGTAGGAGCTAATAGCGGTACTTTGAAAAATTCTTACTATGCAAGTGACAATGTTATAAAAGCTACCGGTAAAAAAGATGTTTATATAGGCGGCATTGCAGGCTTACAGAATAGTAGCTTATATGATTTTTATAACTGCTATGTGAACGGCAGAATAGATGCTTCCATTGATGGAAGCGGAAATGTTTATGCCGGAGGCCTTGTAGGTACCGGTTCGGTTGGAAATATTCACTCTTGTTTATCTGCCCTTACCGATATAGCCACTATAGGCGGAGATTTTATCAGGCGTATAGGAAATTTAACTACATCATCATCATCCACGGATAACTACGGATATTCAAATATGCAGAAGAAAGGCGCAACCTTTACATGGGACGGCGGTTCGGATAGCAGCTTAGACGGTAAAGATGTCTCTTGGCAGCCTGCACCAATTGATAATAAAGTTGGTTTTACCAGCATTAACTTCTATAATGCAGACCTTGCAGTAAAAGCCGGTGTGTTAAATACACTTAATTGGGGCTTTGTAGGCGTGGCAGGTTCTGATTCTGTCTGGGATATGTCGCAAAGCTATCTTCCAATCATCGGCGGACACTCCATCCCCAGCTTTACACGCTATTAACCCATTTTCAGGTAGATGACTTACCCCTATAAATTTTGTTATATTAAATTTAAAGGGGTTGTTAAATGACAAAAAAAGAATTACGCAAAATAATGAAACAAAAATTAAACGCTCTGCCCAAGGAACAGTTCAAGGCTGAAGGTGTAAAGGCTGCCGAAAGACTTGTAAAAACTTCAATTTGGAAGA
>BNVA01000132.1 GCA_025997755.1 Spirochaetia bacterium
GTTTCGTATGTTTCATAACATACCTCCATAATATATTTTTAGGGAGTTTTTACCCCCTTACACTAATAGAATACGAAACCGGACAGCGTAAAACGGGGGGTAAATCAATCTTTTTTCTTAATCATCATCATCCTCATCATCGTCGTCATGCTTTCCCAATGCGGAAAATTCAAGTGCGCCTGATTCCTCTAATACCTTGCGATACAGCGCAATGGTATACAATTCAAACTTTATAGTTAATCCAAGGTTACCCGGAATGGCGCCAAGACTTTGTTCAATCTCTTTTGCATTCACAAGATTATCCTCTGCAATCCGTACCACAACTGTATGTTGAGAAAGCGGAAATTCAGAATTACCGAATGTTTCAATAATGTTTTGATAAGCGCCGGTAATGGATTTGAATCGCAATTCCATACCGGCAAGCGGGGTGACAGCAAAATCGTTAAGGGGGCAAAAAGAAATTACACGCTTAAAATAATTATACGTTAACTCAATTGATGCGTTTGTTTGTTCGTTTTCGCCATTTATTATTTGTATATATCCGGCCCTCACGCTATACGCCTCAATTGCTGCAAAAGGGAAACATACAAGAAGTATAAACGCAAGAACAGCCCAAAAAATAAGTTTTCGTTTGTTATATGATACGTCAATAACCATACCCATCTGACTGTTTGGAAGATTGGGAATTGTGCGGATGTTTCCATTATTGAACATTACAACACTTTTCTTTTTACCTATCTGGACAATAACTCCTTTCAAAACGATGCCTCCTTGTCAAAGAACTGGGGTAAAAATGAATGAATATAAGGATAATCACCCCGCATAATCATGACAATTGCCGCGATATAGCTGCGATATTTTTCAAATGTCTTTTGTGAATAGCCTGTTTTTTCGGAAAGACGGCTCACCGGAACCTGCCGTTTTTGCAGCATTTCCGCCGCGAGTTCTTCATTTTCGATAATTGAACGGGCTATTTTATGACAGGTAAGCCGCGAGCGTTCTTGTTTGGGGCATTTCTTAACAAGATTTTCCCAATCAAAACCCCATTCTGTAAATTCCTTATCAATACATGATATTTCGGCACACAAATTATTACGTTCCTGCACAAGATCGTAGGTGCGCTCTGCTATACCGTTTTCCCATTGTCCGTCTTTTTCATCAACATTCATAAAAATTGAAATTAGCGGCTGTTGTATTTTAATTTCCCTGCGTACGGTATCAATCAGTCTGTTTCGTATAACAGTTTGCGCATAAGCGATAAATGAGCCGTTTTCGCTATTATATGTTTGAACACTGTGCGCAAACGCAAGCATCGCGTCTGTTAAATAATCCTGCCGCCGCTCCTTTTTATAGAACATGCTTGAAACGGTTTTTTTGATAAATGGCATATAACGGGTGAGTAAAACATTTAATGTCCGTTTATCGGTCTTTGCAAGAGTAAGCGTATCAATTAATGTTTGCGCCTCTGTGTCCATCGTCCTAGCCTTACCTAAAGCGCATTATAAGGAACGCACCGATGCCTGTCAACGCGGATTGCGCCAGACAGTGAGTATGGGAGACACTGTACAAAGAACCGGAAAGTAACTAATATTTTATAATAATGAGACCTTTTAAAGTAGAAGCGCCGTTTGAACCGGCAGGTGATCAGGGACAGGCAATCGCAGCGCTTGCCGCAGGCGTAACGGAGGGCGATATGTATCAAACCCTGCGCGGGGTAACAGGCTCCGGTAAAACATTTACAATGGCAAAAATAATCGAAGCCGTGCAGATGCCTACGTTGATCATTAGTCATAACAAAACCCTTTCCGCCCAGCTTTTCCGCGAGTTCAAGGGTTTTTTCCCGCATAATGCAGTTGAGTACTATGTTTCGTATTATGATTACTATCAGCCGGAGGCTTATGTTGCAAGCCGCGATTTGTACATAGAAAAAGACGCTTCGATTAACGCGGAGATAGAACGTATGCGTTTGTCGGCGACGCGCAGTTTGATGGAACGCGAAGATGTGATCATCGTTGCTACAGTTTCGTGTATTTACGGTC
Source organism: Spirochaetia bacterium (assembly GCA_025997755.1). Next base: position 2,040 of record BNVA01000132.1, read on the forward strand.
TTGCCACGCCGGAGATTTACAAAAAGATGACCGCAAACTTTTCGCGCGGCGATACACTTGATGTTGACGTACTGATAAAACGTTTTGTTGAATTACAATACGAAAGAAATGATGCCGTGCTTGAAAGGGGAAATTTCCGCAGGCGCGGAGATACGCTTGAAGTATTCCCCGCCTACATGGAGGATGCCTACCGTGTCGATCTCGATTGGGATACCGTTTCGCGCATACGCCGTTTTAATCCTGTTTCGGGCGAAATAGTCGAGGAACTTGACAGGGCGCAGATATATCCTGCAAAACAATTTGTTATGCCTCAAAGCATGATCGAGGATGCCCTGCCGTTTATAAAAAATGAACTTGCGGAGCGTTATGCGCAATTAAAGGCGGAAGAAAAGATTTTGGAAGCGGAACGCTTAAAGACCCGCGTTGAATACGATATAGAAATGTTAAACGAAATAGGATACTGCCCCGGCATAGAAAATTATTCAGCCCCTCTTGCGGGACGTAAACCGGGCAGCAAGCCGGACACATTGGTAGATTATTTCCCCAAAAAGCATTTAACGTTTATTGACGAAAGCCATGTAAGCGTTTCGCTTCCAAAATCTTTTCTTCCGCCTTTAATTGCGCATAACGCTCCGCAAGTTCATTTTTTATAAACGGCAGGGCATCCTCGATCATGCTTTGAGGCATAACAAATTGTTTTGCAGGATATATCTGCGCCCTGTCAAGTTCCTCGACTATTTCGCCCGAAACAGGATTAAAACGGCGTATGCGCGAAACGGTATCCCAATCGAGATCGACACGGTAGGCATCCTCCATGTAGGCGGGGAATACTTCAAGCGTATCTCCGCGCCTGCGGAAATTTCCCCTTTCAAGCACGGCATCATTTCTTTCGTATTGTAATTCAACAAAACGTTTTATCAGTACGTCAACATCAAGTGTATCGCCGCGCGAAAAGTTTGCGGTCATCTTTTTGTAAATCTCCGGCGTGGCAAGACCGTAAATACACGAAACTGTAGCAACGATGATCACATCTTCGCGTTCCATCAAACTGCGCGTCGCCGACAAACGCATACGTTCTATCTCCGCGTTAATCGAAGCGTCTTTTTCTATGTACAAATCGCGGCTTGCAACATAAGCCTCCGGCTGATAGTAATCATAATACGAAACATAGTACTCAACTGCATTATGCGGGAAAAAACCCTTGAACTCGCGGAAAAGCTGGGCGGAAAGGGTTTTGTTATGACTAATGATCAACGTAGGCATCTGCACGGCTTCGATTATTTTTGCCATTGTAAATGTTTTACCGGAGCCTGTTACCCCGCGCAGGGTTTGATACATATCGCCCTCCGTTACGCCTGCGGCAAGCGCTGCGATTGCCTGTCCCTGATCACCTGCCGGTTCAAACGGCGCTTCTACTTTAAAAGGTCTCATTATTATAAAATATTAGTTACTTTCCGGTTCTTTGTACAGTGTCTCCCATACTCACTGTCTGGCGCAATCCGCGTTGACAGGCATCGGTGCGTTCCTTATAATGCGCTTTAGGTAAGGCTAGGACGATGGACACAGAGGCGCAAACATTAATTGATACGCTTACTCTTGCAAAGACCGATAAACGGACATTAAATGTTTTACTCACCCGTTATATGCCATTTATCAAAAAAACCGTTTCAAGCATGTTCTATAAAAAGGAGCGGCGGCAGGATTATTTAACAGACGCGATGCTTGCGTTTGCGCACAGTGTTCAAACATATAATAGCGAAAACGGCTCATTTATCGCTTATGCGCAAACTGTTATACGAAACAGACTGATTGATACCGTACGCAGGGAAATTAAAATACAACAGCCGCTAATTTCAATTTTTATGAATGTTGATGAAAAAGACGGACAATGGGAAAACGGTATAGCAGAGCGCACCTACGATCTTGTGCAGGAACGTAATAATTTGTGTGCCGAAATATCATGTATTGATAAGGAATTTACAGAATGGGGTTTTGATTGGGAAAATCTTGTTAAGAAATGCCCCAAACAAGAACGCTCGCGGCTTACCTGTCATAAAATAGCCCGTTCAATTATCGAAAATGAAGAACTCGCGGCGGAAATGCTGCAAAAACGGCAGGTTCCGGTGAGCCGTCTTTCCGAAAAAACAGGCTATTCACAAAAGACATTTGAAAAATATCGCAGCTATATCGCGGCAATTGTCATGATTATGCGGGGTGATTATCCTTATATTCATTCATTTTTACCCCAGTTCTTTGACAAGGAGGCATCGTTTTGAAAGGAGTTATTGTCCAGATAGGTAAAAAGAAAAGTGTTGTAATGTTCAATAATGGAAACATCCGCACAATTCCCAATCTTCCAAACAGTCAGATGGGTATGGTTATTGACGTATCATATAACAAACGAAAACTTATTTTTTGGGCTGTTCTTGCGTTTATACTTCTTGTATGTTTCCCTTTTGCAGCAATTGAGGCGTATAGCGTGAGGGCCGGATATATACAAATAATAAATGGCGAAAACGAACAAACAAACGCATCAATTGAGTTAACGTATAATTATTTTAAGCGTGTAATTTCTTTTTGCCCCCTTAACGATTTTGCTGTCACCCCGCTTGCCGGTATGGAATTGCGATTCAAATCCATTACCGGCGCTTATCAAAACATTATTGAAACATTCGGTAATTCTGAATTTCCGCTTTCTCAACATACAGTTGTGGTACGGATTGCAGAGGATAATCTTGTGAATGCAAAAGAGATTGAACAAAGTCTTGGCGCCATTCCGGGTAACCTTGGATTAACTATAAAGTTTGAATTGTATACCATTGCGCTGTATCGCAAGGTATTAGAGGAATCAGGCGCACTTGAATTTTCCGCATTGGGAAAGCATGACGACGATGATGAGGATGATGATGATTAAGAAAAAAGATTGATTTACCCCCCGTTTTACGCTGTCCGGTTTCGTATTCTATTAGTGTAAGGGGGTAAAAACTCCCTAAAAATATATTATGGAGGTATGTTATGAAACATACGAAAC
>BNVA01000133.1 GCA_025997755.1 Spirochaetia bacterium
AGATTTCCCACCCTATGAATGGGTGATAATCCCACTCGGGCTGTCTACCGACGTATTTGTGCTCTACACCGTCTTCGTCAATTGCGGAAGAGCCGGGGAAGTAGGGCAGGGTTGCCGTAGGCTTTACTGGCTCAATCGCGTCTTCTTCGGGTATTACAGCGTCCGGATCGCCACTGTCCCGGAGTGCGGTATAATTCTCCCATGCCGCTAAGAGCAGCTTATACTTTATTACAGCTTCGTCGTACTCTAATTTTTCAGCCGCGTTGTAAACGGCTTTTATTGTTGCAGGTGTTACACCCAAGTTAATACGGTAATTTGTGTAAGGATCGTCCTCCATTGCGGGTGCGCCGCCGGGGTAAAATACATCTTCCCAGCCGTTTTTGAATGTAATTGTATAATCTGACGGTTTGGTGTCTATCGGTTTGAAATCGGTATTTTCTTCCGCATAATTTGGCGCGTCGGCTCTACAGGTTACGAATACCAGTGATAGACCTGTGAACAGGGCTATTCCGGCTATAACGGCGGCTAAAGTGCCAGTTATACGTTGTTTTTTGCTGATTTTAGAGAGGGCGCTATAACCCCCCCCCCCCGCATTTTTTAATACTCATAAATTGCTCCTTTAAAATAAAAATATTGTTATGAAAATATACAACATTACCGGATAAAAGGGAAGAGAAATTTTTAAAACGGGATAAACGCATAAGAGCCAAAAATCTGTATTTAGATTAAAGTATTTTAATAAAAACCACAGCGGACACAAAGATCACAGAGATAGAAAAATTTTCTATGCGTTTATCGTGTTCGGGCACTTAGATGGCTTTCATAAAAAGAAAAAATGCTTTACAATTCTTTTCGACTGCCGAAAATGTTATGAAACGGTGTCTTGCTTGTTTTATTGGAGTGTGAAGTGGCTAATTCAAATGCGTTATCAGCTTACAGAGAAACTAGGATTAAAACTGCCAGTCAGGGTCAGCTTATCATCATGCTTTATGACGGAGCCATAAAGATGATGGATCATGCCATTGAGCTTTTAAAGGCGAATTCCGGCGGAAAAAAGAATCCCTCAAAAATAGAAGAGGTTGGAAATTCGATAATAAAAGCACAGGAAATCATCACGGAATTGATGGTTTCGCTGGATTTTGAGCAGGGCGGGGATATTGCAAGAAACCTGTTCGCCATTTATACATGGTTCAACAAGGAGCTTTTGGAAGCTCATGTTTCTGCGGATTCGCAGCGTATTCTTGTTGTTCGTGATATGGTAAACGATATGCGGAAGTCTTGGTCGGGCGCAATCGCTAAAACCGCCGCAGACGAGAGGCACGCGGTTTCCGCCGGATTGAATATCGCCGGTTAGTGTTATGAGTGTTAATCCCGATGCCGGCAGCAAAGTTGAGCCTTCTGAAAAAGAAGTTGGGGAGCGGATAGCGATTCTAAAACGTTTTAAGGAGCTTCTAATAGAGCAGCGTAAGCGTTTTCAGAATTATTTAGAAGTTTTAGATAAGCAAAAAAATATTATAGAATCCGGGAAACCGGAAGATTTGTTAAGTCATGTTGAGCTTGAAGAAAAGATCGTTGTCGATATTTTTAAGATTCAGAAGTCGGTAAAACCTATGCAGGCTTTGTACAAAGCCGTTTGGAAAGGCAAAGACGCGCCCGAAATCCCGGAAATTACCGCCGCTCTTGACAATTTGAAGGCAGAAGCGTCCAGACAGGTACAGGAAAACAAAGAATTGCTGCAAAAGCGTATGGTTGTTATACGAAACGAGATTAAAAATATTCGTAGTAATCCGTATAAGGCGCGAAAATCCGTTTACGCGGATCAGAACCAGCCTTCGCTTATTGATATAAAGGGATGAAATTAAAACCACTATACCTTATTGACGCCTACGCTCAAATTTACCGGGCATATTTTGCTTTTATGTCGCGCCCTCTGCGTAACAGCGAGGGGAAAAATGTGTCGGCATTATTCGGCTTTGCGCGTATGATTTTAAACCTTATAGACCAATTAAGAGCGGAGCGGATGGCGGTGATTTTTGACTCATCAAAGCCTACTTTCCGCCACGAGCAGTACCCGGAATACAAGGCGAAAAGGCAGAAAGCGCCGGAAGACCTTCATAGTCAGGTGCCGCTTGTACGCGAATTTCTTGACGCTGCAAAGATTACGGCAATAGCGGCTGACGGTTACGAGGCGGACGACATAATAGCAACATTGGCGGAAAAATGCCGCGCACAGGGGCGTGATTGTTACATCATTTCGGGCGATAAGGATCTATTGCAGTTGGTGGGAAATGGTATTTGGGAGATGCGCCCGCCTAAGTATGAGTTGGCAGGTATCGATGAGGTAAAGGCAGCGTGGGGTGTGCCGCCGGAAAAAATCCTAGACCTCCTTTCGCTTACAGGCGATGCCTCGGACAATATCCCGGGAGTACGGGGAGTTGGTGAAAAAACCGCCGCTCAACTTATCACACGTTACGGCTCATTAGATGAGATTTATAAAAACATTGCAGGTATTCAGGGGGCTGTGAGTAAAAAACTTGCCTTAGGCAAGGAAAGCGCCTATCTTTCAAAGCATCTTATCACTCTGGTAAATGACGTTCCGCTTCAAAATACCGATATAGAAAGTTTTTCCATCGAAAATATGGATAGAAACGCCGCTGCGAAGCTTCTTTTGCGCGAAGAAATACCGTCGATAGCTAAAGAATTCAGCCTGAACATAAAAAAACAGGTGCAAACATCGGAAACAGCGGCTCAGGAAACGGCAAATAATGCTCTTTCCGCAGCTTTAAACTCTGTAAATCCTGAACTTTTGGGAAAAGGCAGTTATAAAATAGCGGCGGACATAGAAGAATTAAAACAAATTTTAGATGAGGCTGCTGCACAGGGTTTTTTGGCGTTGGACTTTGAGACCGATTCTCTCGATGCCTTGCGGGCAAAGCCTGTTGGTATCTCAATTTCGTTAAAACCGAAAACCGCCTTTTATGTGCCCATAGGTCACACTACGGAAACTGATGTTGAACATAATCTTGACGAAGAGAAAGTCCGCGCCCTGCTGTCGGAGCTTCTTTTAAACCCAAAAATCACGGTAATTGCACATAACGCCAAGTACGATTATGAGGTAACGAGGGGCTGGGGACTGCCGCGTTGGAAGGCTAAAATCTGGGATACGATGATAGCCGCGTGGCTCTGCGAAAGCGACCGCTCCGGTTTTTCGCTTGAAGTGCTTGCCGCATCTTACCTTGGCGACGGAGGGATAAGTTATAAATCCATTGTGTCAAAAGACGAAACCTTTGCCGCAGTTCCGCTTGAGACAGCCACACGGTATTCCGGTGAGGATGCCGACTTTTGCCTTAGGTTAAAAATTATTTTTGAAGAAAAACTCAACAAAATAAACGCCTTGCAGCTCTTTGAAGGGATTGAAATGCCGCTCTTACCGATTTTGGCGGAGATGGAGGGGCAAGGTATTTTGATTGAAAAAAATGCCCTGCAAAAGATCGGCGTCGAGTTTGCGGACGAGGCGGTCAAGGTACAGGCTGAGATATGGCAGTTGGTTGGGCATGAGTTCAATATTGCCTCGCCTAAGCAGCTGCAGGAAGTTTTGTTTAACGAACGTAAATTAAAGCCAGGAAAAAAAACAAAGACAGGCTATTCCACCGATGTTGCGGTGTTGGAGGAGCTTGCCCGTGAGGATCGTGTGCCTGAACTGATCCTGCGGCATCGTACCCTTGTAAAACTTAAATCAACTTATGTTGATGCGCTGTCGGAATTGGCGGACGAGAGCGGGCGTTTGCATACGAGCTTTGTGCAGACCGGCACGGCGACAGGGCGGCTTTCAAGCCGCGACCCGAACTTACAGAATATACCGATAAGAGAAGCCGAAGGGCGGCTAATACGAAACGCCTTTATCGCAAGCCCGGGAATGACCCTGATTTCGGCAGACTATAGCCAAATTGAACTTGTGGTGCTGGCTCATTTTTCAAAGGATGTTGCACTCATTGATGCGTTCAAAAGCGGCAAGGATGTACACACCCGTACCGCCGCGCTTATATTCGGCATCGACGAGGAAAATGTGGACGCTTCGCAGCGGCGTATCGCCAAGACAATTAATTTTGGCGTGATGTACGGAATGAGTGCGTTTAGGCTTGCCGGTGAGTTGAACATAAGCAGACACGAAGCGGCGGCGTTTATAGAAGCATATTTCAGGACATATTCCGGTGTGCGCGCCTATATCGACAACTTGATAGAGGAAACCGAAAAAAACGGCTATACGCAGACTATATCGGGACGCCGCCGTGCAGTACCCACGATAAACTCGTCTAACAAAACGGAAAAAGCCGCAGCCTGCCGTATTGCCGTTAATACGCCGATTCAGGGTACCGCTGCCGACATCGTAAAAAAAGCGATGATCGATCTTGATACCGCCATCGCCGGTAGTCCAGATACAAGGCTTCTCTTGCAGGTACACGATGAACTTATCCTTGAATGTCCTGAAGAGACGTGCGAAAAAACCGCCGCCCTAGTCCGCAGCGTAATGGAAAAAGCCTTTATACTAAGCGTCCCGCTGCGTGTGAGTGTGGAAACCGGAAAAAGCTGGGGCGACTTCCACTAGCGCCTAGGGAAGGATCGTGATTGTGTCGGGGAAATTTTTTTCCGCTGAGCAGACGGCGGCGCTGTAGCCCTCAAAACTATCGTAAAGGCGCATACATATTGAGCTATCGGTATCTACAATTGCGGATTTTCCTGCAATCTTGACACAAAAAGATCGCGGGTCGGTAGAAAAGCCGCTGCCCAGCATCTTTATATAACTTTCTTTAAGCGTCCAAATATCATAAAAATCCGCCATATTACCGCTAAAATCTTTTTTCTCGTCAGGATGAAAAAACCTGCCCGCTATCCCCTTAAAATCGCGTCCTGTTTTATGCCTTTCTATGTCGATGTCCACAGGACTTTCACAGAAAGCCGCAAGCGCCCATTCACCTGAATGTGAAATGCTGAACTGCGGGCCATCCGGTAAAAATGGCTTGCCCCCTGCGCTTTTCTCTATCATAAAAGTTTTTTC
>BNVA01000134.1 GCA_025997755.1 Spirochaetia bacterium
TCAAAAAAGACCTTGAAACCAGCTTGAGGCTTTTAAAAACCGATCATATCGACATATATCAATTTCATAACCTAAAATCTTTTCCAAAACCGGATGACGGCACTGGTCTCTACGAGGCTGCATTGACGGCAAAAAAAGAAGGAAAAATCCGGTTTATAGGATTAACAAATCACCGTTTGGCTGTTGCGGTAGATGCCGTCAAAAGCGGACTTTTCGATACCATGCAGTTTCCCTTCAGCTATATTTCAAACGAAAAAGAAAGCGGTCTTGTCCGTTTATGCGAAGAAAAAAACGTAGGCTTTATTGCGATGAAGGCTTTGAGCGGCGGTTTGTTGAATGATGTTTATACTGCCGCAGCATTTATGAATACGCAAAAATATGCTGCCCCTATCTGGGGTATACAAACCATGGAAGAGCTTGACAAACTCCTTGATGCAATAAAAAACGAACAAGGGCTTACACAAGAACAGAAGGAACGTATAGAGAAGGACAGGACGGAGCTAATAGGGGAATTTTGCCGGTCCTGCGGGTACTGCCTTCCCTGTCCGCAAGATATACTAATACCGAATTGCGCCAGAATGATGTGGCTTTTGCGGCGTATGCCTGCCGCTCTCTACCTGACTGCGGAATGGCAGGCGGAAATGAAAAAAACAACAACTTGTCAAAACTGCGGAGACTGCAAATCACGCTGCCCCTATGGGCTAGACATTCCAGCCATGTTAAAGAAAAATTACGCCGATTATCAGACATTTTTATAATAGTCCGAATTTTGCTGTCGGCAGCAATTCATTTTACAAATTCAAAACCATTGCTAATTTTGATGTTATTGTTTAGTCTTAAACAGTAATTTTCTTTAAAAAAAGAGGTAATTAATGGGCGACGGCAGTAAAAATAACAAAAACCAAGGAGGACCGTTTTTTAATTTTGGCGGAAACTCCGGAGGTCCTAAATTACCTGATCCAAAAAAATTCGGCGGATGGAAATTTTCTATAATTTACATTGTTGTACTCGTTTTGGGTATGAGTCTTTTCAATTATGTTTTTATGAACAAAGTGAATCCGACTATTGATTATTCGGAGTTTAAACAAAAGATTGAATCCGGCGAGATTAGGCGTGTGGAACTCTCGGATTCGTACTTCAAGGGTTATACGCAGCTTACCCCAATACAGAATACCCAGAAACCGGCTCTGCCTCTAAAATACTCTACTCAACCGGAAAATGTTTACCGTGCAGTACCCATAAATGATCCCGATATTATCAAACTGATGGACGAAAAAGGAGTTTCGTACTTTGCGGTTTCACGCGAAGGCAGCACGATTTTAAATATAATTTTTTCGTGGGTTTTACCCATCGCATTCTTTTTCTTTATATGGCGTTTTTTAATGAAACGTATGGGAAACCTTGGCGGGAATGTTCTTTCCGTTGGGCAGAACAGAGCGGTAATTGTCGCGGAAGGCGATATTATTACACGTTTTGCCGATGTTGCCGGAGTTGATGAAGCTAAGGAAGAACTTGTTGAGGTTGTGGATTTTTTAAAAAGTCCGCAAAAATATACGGACATAGGCGGAAAAATCCCCAAAGGTGTGCTGTTGGTGGGTCCGCCCGGCACCGGAAAGACGCTTCTTGCAAGGGCTGTGGCAGGAGAAGCCGGTGTTTCGTTTTTTCGTATGAGCGGCGCGGATTTTGTAGAGATGTTTGTTGGTGTCGGCGCGGCACGCGTACGCGATCTGTTCAAACAGGCACGCGGTAAGGCGCCCTGTATCATATTTATTGATGAGCTTGATGCCATAGGAAAAAGCCGCCTAAACAGCATTTCTGGCGGCAACGATGAGCGGGAGCAGACCCTAAATCAACTTTTGGTGGAAATGGATGGCTTTGACGGTACATCTGGTCTTATTATCGTGGCGGCGACAAACCGTCCTGATGTTCTTGACCCTGCCCTACTCCGCCCGGGGAGGTTTGACAGACAGGTCTTGGTAGACCGTCCTGACCTTATAGGCCGCGAGGCAATTTTAAAGATACACTCAAAGCCCGTAAAACTTGATGGCGATGTTGACCTTGCTTCGGTTGCCCGCAGTACTTCAGGATTTGTGGGAGCAGACCTTGCTAACATTGTAAACGAGGCGGCATTGCTTGCCGTACGTGCCGGACGGAAACTCGTTCAACAACAGGATTTTAGCGAAGCCATAGAAAAAACTGTAGCCGGTTTACAAAAGAAAACCCGTGTAATAAAACCGGAGGAACGGCGTATTGTGGCTTTCCATGAAACAGGACATGCGCTTATTGCGGCATTTACACCGAATTCAGATCCCGTACAAAAAATCTCGATTATTCCGAGGGGTTTCGGCGCTTTAGGCTACACCCTGCAAATGCCGGTGGAAGACCGCTATCTTATGACGGAAGAAGAATTACTTGGCAAAATTGATGTGTTTTTGGGCGGCAGAGCAGCCGAAGAATTGATTTTTAGTAAAATCTCTACGGGTGCGGCAAATGATCTTACAAAGGCTACCGACATTGCCCGCAAGATGATAACCGACTATGGTATGAGTGTCCGCTTCAAGAATGTCGCCCTTACCTCACGCGGAGCGGGCATTATGGGACAGCAGTCGCAGGATCCTGTTTTTCATCGTGAGTATGCGGAAACCACACAGCAGTACATAGACGAGGAAATTGCCCGCATTGTTGATCTACGATATGAGCATGTTAAAGAATGTCTAAGCGGCATTATGGAGTTGTTGAACACCATTGCAGAGCTTTTACTGGATAAGGAAACAATAGACGAAAAAGAGTTTAAGGCATTGATTGCGTCCAAAAGCGCGTAAATTATAAGGCGCGGGCTATAAACATATTTTTGTTTGCCAGCAGATTGATTATTTCTACCTCAAAGAGTTCTTTGCCGTCTTTATCGATCACTATTTGTACTACCGGCCTAAGCGGTATTTCGCTGTTTGTATCAAGCACCTTTGCTACACTACCGTCATTTAATACGACAGAAGAGCCTATGGGATAAATTCCCATAATATTTACAAATGTTTTAATCATATCGGGCGAAAAACATACGGCATTTTCGGAAACCAAATTTTTCATAGCCTGATAACCTGTAAGCGAATTACGGTACGGTTTTTCACTAACCATCGCCTCAAAAGCATCCGCAATGGAAACGACAAGCGCCCCGCTATCTATTGAATTACCCTGTAAACGTTGAGGATAGCCGGTACCGTCCCATCTTTCGTGGTGCTGTAATGCTATTAACCCAACAGTCTTGGGATAGAGCAATTCATTAACCAGTATCGAGTAAGAGGAATAAGGATGCGAAGCTATTATTTGCGCTTCATTCGGGGACAGCGCACCTTTTTTGTTTATAATTTCCGGCGGCACCCTTAACATTCCTACATCGTGAAGCATAGCTCCGGCAACAATCTCTAAAACTTTCTGGGTATCAAATTTCATTTCCATCCCGATAACGGCAGAGAGAATTGCAATATTGATAGAGCTTTTTGCCATTTCATAACCGGAGATCGTACTGCCCAGAATAAAAGCTATGGAACTCATGCGATCCGTTTTTATTATATGAATAAGAGTTGCCGTTATTTGCCAAAGCGAGCGTATGTTTACCGGTTTTTTTGCCTTTATAAATTCAAAAATAGTATCAAGTTGTTTAATCAGAACTTCGATTTTTTTGTTTACTTCCGAAGTTTTTCCTTTTTTGTTTATTTGAGTTTTTACCGGCAGAGTATTTGCAAGGATCGTTGCGATACTTTTGTTTTTTTTTACCGGCAATTCGCCGCCAATAAGAACACCGTCGGTTGATAAACTTTTAACATCAAGTGTTGTTAGTAATGTAATATCTTTTTGACGTAAAGCAATATTCTCAGGTAAAAACATAGTACCATCATCTAAAAAAAGAGCTTTCGTGTACTTTTGATCGGCACGTAAAGAGGATACGTCAATTTTCATGGTCTATGCTCCAAAACCGTAATCGTAAAGAAATTTAAAAATTCTTTACAACAAATGTCATTTGGCGGGAGCAGCGGGTACCGGCTTTGAAGTAGATTCCTTGCGGGTTTTCTTAGTAACGGTACTCTTTTTTCCCAATAGTTCTTTGATCTTTGCAGCCTTTCCTATTTTAGTTCTTATATAATAAAGTTTTGCACGGCGTACCCTGCCAGATCTTATTACTTCGACTTCGGCAATGCGTGGAGAATGAATCGGGAAAACACGCTCAACACCTACACCGTAAGAATTCTTGCGGACGGTAAATGTTCTGCCTATACGCGAATTTTTAAACGCAATAACAAGCCCCTCATAGATCTGAATACGTTCTTTACCGCCTTCAACTATTTTAAAATGAACCTTAACCGTGTCGCCGACTCTAAAATAATCAACTTTTTCTTTCATCCCGGCTTCTTCAATAGCCCTAATTTCGTTCACATTTCCTCCTCTCGGAAACCTCACCTATGATCCGTATGATCTCGGCATTGAAAACACCTGCTTTTATTCCCTTTTCTATTAAATCCGGCCGAACATCAAGCGTTTTTTCAATACGTTTTTCCAGTCTCCAATGTCTAATATTTTCGTGATGACCGGACATTAAAACATCCGGCACCCTAAGCGTATCAAAAATTTCAGGTCTTGTCCACTGGGGGTATTCAAGAAGTCCATCCGAAAAACTTTCTTCCATAAGGGATTCACTAGTTATAACACTTTCCAACAGGCGGTAGGTAGCGTCAATTACTATGAGAGCGGCAGTTTCCCCGGAAGACAGAACATAATCGCCTACGGATATTTCATCATCGGCATAGAGATTTAAAACCCGCTGATCTATACCTTCATACCGTCCGCAAACCAGTATTAACTCGTTTTCGCAGACTAATTCCTTAGCCAAATCCTGATTGAACAGCCTACCGGAGGGAGTTAGAAAAATTGTACGCGCCGTTTTTTCGCCGCCGTTTTTCTTTGCACCGGCAGCTTCCAAAGCAGCCGAAAGAGGTTCGGGCATTAACAACATACCCGCGCC
>BNVA01000135.1 GCA_025997755.1 Spirochaetia bacterium
ATCCACCATAATTCACCACGTGTCATTTTTTGTTACATTCTTTTGTGATTCAAGGATTAAATTTAAATGAGATTTAAATTCTGTTTGATCAATTTTTTCATAAACCTCATTTATTTTTTCAGTTATCGTATTTTCATTATGCCGTATAATAAATTCCTCTAAAGCAATTGCAAATAGTTTACTTCGGGGAATTCCCATATAAGAGGCTGTTTCTTCAGCCTTTTCATATAATACATTTGAAAGGGATATTGCCGTCTTCATATTCAGAGTATAACACAGGTATAACAATATGTCAATGCGGTGGTGTCGATCCCGCCTTACGGCTACTACGGCAAGTCGGTGTTAGTGTAACTCCCCCCCACCATCTAGCGACATTGTTAGTGTTCCGCCTATTGTTCCGTCTAATAATGTACTAGCCGCATAAATAGACTTACCTTGGTTGGTAGGGGCGACATTGGTTTTTATGATACCGCTGTTATAAGTCATCGTTCCGGTTTGTATAAAAACTCCACCGCCATAACCATTTGTGGAATTACCGTAGATATTACCGCCGTCCATTGTAAAATGACTATTGATGCTTGTTATACCGCCGCCGTTTACGGAGCTTGTTAAATTTCCACTAATGGCGCCCTGCGTAAAGGTAACATTTGCTGCCTCTATATAAACACCACCACCACTGCGAGCTGTATTATTAGAAATATCCGCACCGGCTATTGTAAGGGTTCCGGCGTCTATATAAACACCGCCGCCGTTGTTGTTGTCAGCGTAGTTTCCGGTAATTTTTGTTCCGTTTGAAAGCGTTATGTGTGAAGAATTGGTCATTATTATTCCGCCGCCTTTGTCCGACAGACTTCCGCCGGTTAGCGTTATGTCTTCAAAATTAAGATAATGTCCGCCGCCAATTCGTAAAACGCGGTTGCCGGGTGCCGCACGCAGAACGGCGTTGTTCATGCCGCTTATCGTAATCGTACCGCCCGGTGTGCCATAAGTGGTGCTGCTGTTCTCTGTCCCTGCAAGATAGAACGCAATATCTCCATAACTTGATCCGCTATTGACACCTGTTAGCGTTCCTATAACTATAACTCTGTTCACCATTCCGTTCGATGCCTGAGCCGCATCAAGTGCCGTTTTCAACTTGTAAAAAGGCGCGGCTGCCGTCTCGCCGGAATTATTATCGTTACCGTCATTCTTGACATAGTATGCGTCGGGTCTGTAAAGGATAAGCGCATAGGTTTTTGATAAGCGGTTTTGTGCCGTTACGGTAATAAGTATTGTTGTTGAGACACCTGCCGAAAGCGTACCGCAAGTAATAGTTGAAGTTGTACCGCTTCCATCTAAAGTTGCCGCGCCGGTTCCAGCGCCTGAATATGTTACTGTACCGCCGGATGGAAACCCCGCCACAATATCAAAAGTGCCCGCGGGATAACCGATTTTGGCGTACGTCGGATACATCGTGTAGGCTATTGCAACAGAGCTGCCGCCCACGGTAAGGCTTAAAAGCAAATCCCCTGCGACGCCGCCGTCACCGCCGCCTGTTATCGCGACAATATATGTTGTCGATTGCCGCTCATTAGAAACCTGCACCGTAAAAAAATCGCCTGTTTGCGGGCTTTCTAATATACCGCCTGCAGGATTGATATAGTTTACGGTGTCATCCTCGTTTTCCGGGGTTGCGGTTATTTCTAGGGTTCCGTAAGATATGCCATTTAGGTCTACCAAATAAAAAACTTCTTCCGGATCAAATTCAAGCTCTATAGGGGTATTATCATCGGCGGTTAAAGTTATGGACGAAAGCCTGGGCTTTTCCGTGCGCGGCTCACTTGCTTTAGCCAGAGCCTCTTCCCATGGAATTTCCATGCAAGAAGTAACAAGAAACACGCATAGCAAAGTTATGGGGAAAACGTAACGGCGGTAACGGGAAATCATACTAAAAATATACCAATTTTAGGCGGGCTAAGGCAAGGTTAATATGATTTTATTCCGAGGATAAACATAATATTATTTTCAATTTTTTCCATTGTGTCTTTATTTATTTTTGAAATTTTTTCAACAAATCTTTGTTTATCAACAACACCAATTTGCGATAATAATATTACAGAATCTTTTGACAATTTTGATTCTTTTTTATGTATAAAAATATTCCCAGGTACATCTGCAAGTAATAAATTTGTTGTTAATGGTATTACAACAGTTGTATTAATTTTACTATTATTGAAAAGATCGTTTTGCATTACTAAAACAGGTCGTTTATATCCCGGCTCACTTCCATACGGAACGCCGTAATCTATCCACCATAATTCACCACGTGTCATTTTTTGTTACATTCTTTTGTGATTCAAGGATTAAATTTAAATGAGATTTAAATTCTGTTTGATCAATTTTTTCATAAACCTCATTTATTTTTTCAGTTATCATATTTTCATTATGCCGTATAATAAATTCCTCTAAAGCAATAGCAAATAGTTTACTTCGGGGAATTCCCATATAAGAGGCCGTTTCTTCAGCCTTTTCATATAATACATTTGAAAGGGATATTGCCGTCTTCATATTCAGAGTATAACACAGGTATAACAATATGTCAATGCGGTGGTGTCGATCCCGCCTTACGGCTAATACAGCAGGTCGTTGTCAGTGTAACTACCCCCACTAATAGTCGTCATTAGTAGTGTTTCGCCTATTGTTCCGTTTAATGTACCCTTACTATGAATAGACGTACCACCGCTTCCGGCGACATTGGTTTTTATTATGCCGCTGTTATAAGTCATCGTTCCTGAAACTATATAAACTCCACCGCCGTTATTAGTTGTGGAATTACCATAGATATTACCGCCATCCATTGTAAAAACGCTGTTGGTTACTATAACACCGCCGCCGCTTCCGCGGCTTACTAAATTTCCACTTAAATTTCCACTAATGGCGCCCTGCGTAAAGGTAACAACATTTGCTCCGTCTAAAGCAATACCGCCACCGTCTTTGGCCATGTTATTAGAAATATCCGCACCGGCTATTATAAGGGTTCCGGCATTTATACAAACACCGCCACCAAGGCCGCTGTTAGCTTTGTTTCCGGTAATTCTTGTTCCGTTTGAAAGCGTTATGTGTGAGTTTTTTATATTTATACCGCCGCCATAGCTGCCCGAAATATTTCCGCCGGTTAGCGTTATGTTTTCAAAATTAAGATAATTACCTGCATCAATATCTAAAACGCGTTTGGGGGACGCCGCACGCAGAACGGCGTTGTTCATGCCGCTTATCGTAATCGTACCGCCCGGTGTGCCATAATTGTCAAGTTTGAATGTACTAAAACTACCACTATCTAATCCTGTGGCATTTGCTACCGTTAGTTCACCCATAACGACAACTTTTGGGACGGTTCCGTTCGATGCCTTTGCCGCATCAAGCGCTGTTTTTAACTGGTTAAAAGGCGCGGCTGCCGTTTCGCCGGAATTATTATTGTCCCCGCCGTTTGACACATAGTATGCGTCAGGCTTGTAAAGGGTAAGCGCATGGGTTTTTGATAAGCCGTTTTGTGCCGTTACGGTAATAAGTATCGTCTTTCGGTCACCTGCCGTAAGCGTGAGTCCAGAAAGAGTTGATCCTGAGATGCTTACATCGCCTGAGTATGTTACTTCGGCGTTATAGGGACTAGGCGACGCCACAATATCAAAAGTGCCCGCGGGATAACCGATTTCGGCGTACGTCGGATACATCGTGTAGGCTATTGCAACAGAGCTGCCGCCCACGGTAAGGCTTAAAAGCAAATTATCGGCACTACCATCTCGTTTAACAATGATGTAGTAAATTGACTGTGCGCCTCCGGCTGACGTAAGTCTTATAAGCACTATTTTAGTTTCCAGTTCAGCTACGGTAAAACTCTCGCTATAAGTACCGCCGGTGCTAGCGGTAATACTCCACGAACCGCCATTGTCTGTTGAATAATGTACCTCATTCGTGTCTGTACTTACCGTCCACTCAAATTGCACGGGTACATTTTCGCTTCCCGCAGAAAGTGTTACATCAATGACAAGCGGCGGTGTAGGTACAGAGACGGTACCTACGGTAAATGTGGTCAAAGTTGGTGCGGGCTGCGTACCGCCGCCGCTGCCTGCGTCGGAGCCCGTTATCGCAACAATATATGTTGTCGATTGCTGCTCATTAGAAACCTGCACCGCAAAAAAATTGCCTGTTTGCGGGCTTTCTAATATACCGCCTTCGGGATTGATATAGGTTACGGTGTCATCCTCGTTTTCCGGGGTTGCGGTTATTTCTAGGGTTCCGTAAGATACGCCATTTAGGTCTACCAAATAAAAAACTTCTTCCGGATCAAATTCAAGCTCTATAGGGGTATTATCATCGGCGGTTAAAGTTATGGACGAAAGCCTGGGCTTTTCCGTGCGCGGCTCACTTGCTTTAGCCAGAGCCTCTTCACATGGAATTTCCATGCAAGAAGTAACAAGAAACACGCATAGCAAAGTTATGGGGAAAACGTAACGGCGGTAATGGGAAATCATACTAAAAATATACCAATTTTAGGCGGGCTAAGGCAAGGCGTATACCATTTCAGTTATTATTTTCTATATTCTTCTTTTAATATATTTATCCAATCTCTACGCCCATATAAAAACCTAATTAAATATATTTTTTCTCGTTTTTCATTTACTATATAAAACATCATATAATTCTTTATTCCAATCCATCTAAAACCTTTATTTGCCAAATAATCATTACGAACCAATGGACATGAATAAGGATTATTTTCTATTTCTTTTATTTTTTTATCAATCTCATAAAATAAATTTCTTGAAGCAATTGGAGCATTTAGTGTATAAGAGATGTATTCTATAGTTTCTGTAACATCTATTGTTGCAGCATCAGTATATTCAGAAACAAACATTTCAA
>BNVA01000136.1 GCA_025997755.1 Spirochaetia bacterium
ATAATCTGATGGTTTGGTGTCTATCGGTTTGAAATCGGTATTTTCTTCCTCATAATTTGGCGCGTCGGCTCTACAGGTTACGAATACCAGTGATAGACCTGTGAACAGGGCTATTCCGGCTATAAAGGCGGCTATACGCTGCTTTTTGCTAATTTTGGAGAGGGCGCTATAACCCCCCCCCCCCCCGCATTTTTTAATACTCATAAATTGCTCCTTTAAAATAAAAAATATTGTGATGAAAATATACAACATTACCGGATAAAAGGGAAGAGAAATTTTTTTAAGCTTCAATTTGTAGGCGGCGCTAAGCATTTTACAGGGCTACTGGTGTATGGCGGTACATTCCAGAAAGAAAGCGCCCGCGTCCCCGTCAAGCACAATTTTTCCAAGTATCTCAAGCGGTTTTTCCGTATTTATGTTAGCCGCGAACGGCGCTTTTACGTTCACGGTTCCTTCAAGTTTGTTTCTTGTATCGTAACCTACCAAAAATTCAAAATCCGTTTCATTTTGACCCGCTGTAATATTTGCAGCCATACCCTTCCAGATCACATAACAATTTTGATACAGGTAGCTGTCTTTTTTTACATTTTCATAAGTGTAGTTGTCTTTTAAATCGTTAAAAGCAGGCACAATAAGATGCGATGCGATTATACGCGCCTTGTTTTTTATCCCTTCGCTTGCGTTAGAGATAAGGATTCTATTTACTTCAACATTTGCTGCGTTGTCGCGGTTTTTATTGAAAAGAGAAAGAGCGCTTTGATATGTACTTAAAATCTCTTTTTCAGTTAATATGATTTTATATACCCCGCCAAGTTCAACGGGTTTTTGTTTTTCCGATTTTTCAAGAACGCTTGCGGCATAGCCTTCACGATCAGGTTTTGTTTTTAATGTAATACCATTTTTTTCTTTTAATGAAAAAATGCCATAAACCAAAGCTAAAACAACAAACGTTATAATAACAGGCAAAACAATTTTTTTTGAGTTGTTTTTTACGCCGGGGAAATTGGGGAACAATTTTTTTAATTTACCGGCTTCAATCCAAGCTATAAGGTCATCGGAACCGCCGTACATTTTTAACACCTGCAGCGCTTTTTTTACTATGCGGTTATTGTTGTCCATATCTTTTACTTCAAGATAATAACTTAACGCACGGCTTGTATCGGCTCGTCTAACGTATAACGCAGCCAAAGCAAGTAAAACGTTAGGGTCTCTCATTTTTAATTCTCTTGCCCTAAGCAGAATATCATGCGCCGCCGTATAGTTTCCCGAATTAAGATAACAGAGTCCAAGCGTATAACAAAAAGTGTACGACTCGCGGTAATTAAGAACGGCGCCTTCAAGAAGCTCTGCGGCATCTGTATATTTGCCTTTTTTTGCAAGCCGCACGGCTCTGTTTAGAACGGAATCCATTTTAAAACTTATTGAATACGGATGAGTAACGGGCTTCCAATTTTTCGACTATACCTTCCATAACTTTTAACTCGGTTTCGGAAACATTGGCACCGGAAGCAATATAAGCATCCACCTTGTTGACAAGCTCGCGTAACGTCAAAAGATCAAAGCGCATAGAGCCTATGGGAAACATCAGGGAAAACCACCCTGTACTGTTATCCGGTTCTTTTTTGGGCGGTTCTTCCTTTATTTCCGGTTGTCCTGCCGCATATTCCAGTTTATATGTTTCGTATGACTGTTGGGGTTTTATCTTGTTGGCATCAAAACCATACTGATCCTCAGCAGCCAAAAGCACCGTCATAGTGCGCTGCGCCCAACGCTCTAACGGCATAACCTCAAGATAGTAGCAGACTGCGGAATCTTTCGCAGAAAAAGGCATGGCGTTAAAATTTCTTGTGGCTATATAATCTGTCATAAATTTTGCATCGTTAAGCCGCTTCCAGTTTGCAAACATAACAAAATCTGCGGGGTCTATTCCGTCAACAAAAACGCTTCCCATAAGCCCGTAATCTTTGTTACGCGAAAGCCAATACTGATCATGCGTAGTTTTTGTTATAACGAGTTCCGATCCTATGGGCTGTAGGTCTGTTCTGAAATTCGGATTGTTTCGTTCGCCAAGGAATGTGTCTATCAAAAGTCTTAACCCCGCATTGATTTTTCCGGTACTCCAGTTTTCGATGCGTATATCAATGCGGACTCCGTTTGAAACACCGGAACCGGCGGTACGTATAAAACTGAATTCTTCGGTAACGGTAAATAAAGATGATTCAAAAGCTAACACCGGTTTTTTATCTGTCCCGCGTAAAAAAGTTTTAAATGTTTTATTTTCTCCCAGCTTGTACTCTTTTCCGTCTACAGACGCGGAAAGATAACTTGTCCTTTTATCCCTATCCCAAAACAAAGGCTCGTAGATTTGTTTATCAACATCGGTCATATAATACAAATTAAATCTGCCGATCTTTTCGTCTATAGTCAACTTTATTCTTCCATCTGTAAAATCAACAGCATACAAACCAAAAAAAGGCACAAATAAAAAAACTAACAAAGCAAAAAATGTTTTTTCTTTCATTCTTTCCACCTCTGTAAGTCTATCACCTCGTATGAATTTATTATCATTGCCAAAGGATCCATTATCGAAAGTGCGGTCTTTTTTATTGCAAGCAGACGCATAATAGCGCTTTGATCAGTATTTTTTTGATCTGTAACCGGAGGTGTTACCGGCTCAACCGGCGGCGGTACATCCTCCTCTTTTGCCTTGTCGATTATATACGGAGTTACCCTCTCTTGATATGCCGTTATTGCATCGTCCTGGGCGTTTTCACGTTTAGCCGCGACCATATTTCTAAGCTCATTTTCTATTCTTTTTTGCCGTACTAGTGCAAGGCGGTTTTCGGAAATTTCAAATTTACGGCTTTTTTTGTAATCGGTTAAAATTTCCATAAACCCTTTTTCCGCCCTATCAAGATCACCTAACAAATAGTAACATTCACTAAGCCAAAAAATAGCCGATGCTTTTTTATTGTAATCACTGTCCACCGCGTTGTTATAATCGTCAATCCCCGCCGTTGAAACGCGCATTCTGTCGATAAAATTCCTGTCAATATGAATATTACCGGCATAAGTTGAAAATAGCTGGATGGCTTCTGTATACCTTTCAAGATAGTATAGGGCGCGTCCCTTATGGTATAGCGCCTCTTTTATTCTGGGGCTTTCACTGTCTATTGCGGCAATTCCATCAAGGTCATAGATCGCTTCCCTAAAAAGCCCTGCGGACAGCTTAGATACACCAATCCAAAATTGAGCTTCCGCCTTATGCTGTTTTGACGACACATTTTTCTGGGCTCTAAGGAATTCGGCTATAGCGTCTTCCCAGCGCCCTTCGCTATAGAGGTTGATGCCGTCTTCAAGCCCTGTCTTGTAATAGCTGTTAACGCCAAAAGTCAATGCCCCATTCTGAGCCGGTAATTTGTGAGAAAAAAAAACAAGTATAGTAATAAGGCAAAAAAAAGCCGGAGCCCGCTTGATCATTTACACTTCTCCGGTGTCATTATCGGCATTTTTATCGGCACACTTTACAGTTTCGTTTTAGCCCCTAGGGGAATCGAACCCCTCTTTTAAGATTGAGAATCTCATGTCCTAACCGATAGACGAAGGGGCCTTAGCTCCGCACAATCTTACCGTTATATTATAGACATTCAACGATTATTTTCAAGAGCACGGCGGCGTAGTGTCGGCGGCGGGGCGCTGTGATAAGAGAAACCAGGGCGAGTGTGCATTGCCGCCCTTCGTGCAGAACGGGGAAGAAATACATTCCTGCCTGAAACCGCGCCGTTAAGGCGGCAAATTTTTTTACGCATAACCGACATACTGGAATCAATTGTGCCTTTCGGTACACCTAAAACCTTTGCCACTTCACGGTTTGTTGCCTCGGACTTCAGTGTCTTAAAATGTCTTCTCATTTTATTCAAACGTATTCTGGCGTTCTCAAGGTCAGACTTTATTTGCCATTCCCACTGGGTATCTCTGTCTGCATTGGCAAGTTTTTTTTCGTAGGTTAAACAACGGTAGTACTGTGAGTAGATACGCTCCCTTAGCTTTTTAATTTTTTCTTCTTTGCCGTGTCTGACATTACGAAGGCGCGCCAACAATTCGTCTAACGAACGTTCATCAAGTCCCAAAACCGGCGCGATTTTTGAAACCAAAGAATCTGAAACATGATAGTAAGATTTTAACAACAGAATCAATGTTTGACGCGGATTTACAATTCTTTTATTTTCCGCTTCGTATTCTTCTTCATAGGGAAGTTCTATGTCGCAAACCGTCATTTCATCTGCGTTATCGTTCCAACATGTGTCTTCCGTGGTGTAATTATCAAATTGAAGCCGACGAAATTCCTTGTAGGCATAACGCGTGATTGAACAGATATATGCTTCAAAACTGGAACCCGAATCTTGATACTTGTCTACCGATTTTGATATGCGGGGATAAAGCCATGAAAGATAATCCAGCCATTCATCATTTTTGTTTTTTGTAAGTCCAAAATAACTCCGCCTTTCCGTAAGATAGATAAATATTTTCTCCTCAAATTCACGGCGTTTTAAAATACCGTTTGAATAATCCATAAAAAATTCTGTTAAAGTCTTTGCCTTTTTTTTCTGCACGATATACCCCTTAAAATAATTAATACCATGCCTATAAAAAAACCGCCCGCTTTATTTTTAATAAATGCCGTTAAAATTGACATTCATCATTTTTTTAGATAGCCCATTTTGAGCTTCTCCGCAAATACTTGACCAGTCCGTCTTTAGTAAAATAGAGTGGTATTGTGCGGTCGTCATATAACGGTATTATCCAAGCTTCCCAAGCTTGTGACGCGGGTTCGACTCCCGTCGACCGCTTAAACCATTGTACTTGCCGTTGTTTTAAAAACC
>BNVA01000137.1 GCA_025997755.1 Spirochaetia bacterium
TGTATTTTTTGTAGGTATGCTCAATCGTAGCGCTCACAGAATTTGAAATATCCCGCACAAGCCTGTCTATTAAATCGTAGGTATCACCGTCCATGACGTCTTCTCTTGCAAAAAGTTCATGCGTATCAAGTTGCAGCGCATTACATAATTTTGCAATAGTTTTTGGCGAAATCCACGCCTTGCCGGTTTCAACATTACTCAAAAATGTGGCGGAAACATCAATTTTCTCTGCTAATTGCTCTTGAGACCAGCTATATCGATTTCGGTATTTTCTAATATTTTTGCCAAAAATACCGCAAATATCATGTTCATCCAGTTGTTTCATTATAGTTTAAGTAAAAGTATGATATTAGATTGACACCATTATAATGATTTATTATCATAGTGAATACTTCATATTGGTTCAGACAGGATAAAATTTGGAGGAAAGCATGAAAAAGTTCTTATTGGCTATGATCTTTGCAGTTTCTTTATTGCCTAAAGCAAATGCGCAAGAAGGACCCGAAACTATAATTTACTTAAACCTCGGGTACACAATAGCACCATTATTTGCAGGACTAATAGGCGGCGGTTATGGTTTTGGATTGGGGGCGGATTTTGAAAGATACATAACGGATTATTTTACAATTGGCGGATCAATTGGGTTTATGTATTCAACTTTTGATTTTGGAGGTTCATCTCTTGATTTTTTTTCAGTTGATGCAGTACCCGAATGGCGCTTATACCCTATGGGAACTGCAACAAGAGGTTTTTTTTTAGCGGCAAAAACAGGATATGAATTTCTATCCATAAAATATGAATCAATTGAAGCAATTAGCCACATATTTAGATTAGCCCCTTTAGTTGGTTATAAATTTATTTTGGGGGATTCTTTCTTACTTGAAATTTCAGGTGGTTGGGAATTTGATATGGGCACGATAAATTTACCAAATAATATTAAATATAACTATAATTCCGGCGGTTTTACATACGGTATAGCTTTCGGCTGGGGTTGGTAATTATTCAAACTTATGAAAAAGATATGGATTATTATATTTTTTTGTAATATTCATTTTGGAATATATGCCGGAACAGATAACGAATACTTAAAAGATTACAAAACGCCGTTCCCGTCACCTGATATTGAATTATTTGTATTACAATTAAACTCAACACCATTTAATCTTCACGGAAATATTGATGGCTTTTTAAGAAAAATAGCAAACTATATAAAAACATCTACCGATGATGATTATGATCGAGTTAAAAAAGTTCATGATTTTGTTACACTTTATTTAGTATATGATTATGAAGCATATAAAGATTTCAGTAGGCCGCTATTTCCCAAAAAACTACCTGATCAAAGTGTAAATTCGACAATACTGAGCAGGAAAGCGGTTTGTTCCGGTTATGCAATTTTATTTATGACTTTATGTAATCTTATTGGAATTGAGTGTTTATATGTTTCAGGATATGCACGCGGCGGGAAATGGAATCCATTTAGAATGGAAAGACAAAATGATAAAAAATATTCTCATGCATGGAATATTGTAATAATAAAAGGTTTTTCGTATTTAGTCGATTGTACTTGGGACTCATCTAATTTCAAAAACAGATACGAGAAGGAACAATATTCAACCGAATGGCTTTTTGTAAAACCAGAACATTTTATATATTCACATTTTCCTGAATATTCCGCAAACCAATTATTAAATCACACATTAACATTTAAAGAATTTAAAAATATGCCCTATATACGTCCAGATGGAATAGATTATGTAAAAATAACAAAACCGAAACTAACAAAAATAATATATGCAAATAAGAAGAAAACTTTTAATTATTATTTAGCAGATGGTGATTTAATTAAATTAGAATTATGTGACAGATATGATAAAAAAATATTAAAAAGTATAAAAGTAAATTACATGAATGGATTTCCGGGCAAGTTATTTTTTTATCATCAGAATCCAGGAAAATACTTGTTAAAAATATATTATTATAATACAACGAGTGGAAATAGTTTTTATGTTGGTTGTATTGGTTATAAAATTGGATTTTCCGGATTTGATAATTATGATGTGTACACAGCAAAAATTGACGGCTAAAGAGCACCTCTTCACAAACACGGCACTTTACGGTTTACTTAATATATGGAAGCTATGAAAAGGACACATACCTGCGGCGAGTTGCAGGCAAGGGATGCCGGTAAAAAAATTGTTTTGAACGGTTGGGTGGATCGTAAGCGGGATCACGGCGGCATATCATTTGTTAATCTGCGCGACCGCTACGGCAGTACGCAGGTTGTTATCGACACAAACGAGAACGCCGGACTCGCGGCGGCGTCAACGGAATTACGCAACGAATTCTGTATTGCCGTTCTGGGCACGGTACGCTGCCGCCCCGGCGATATGAAAAACCGCGATATGACAACCGGCGAGATCGAAGTCGCGGCGGAAAATTTAATTATCCTAAACCGTTGCGCCGTGCTGCCTTTTCAAGTTGAAGAAACGTCAAAGGCAAACGATGACCTGCGTTTAAAGTACCGCTACCTAGACCTTCGTTCCGCCGCAATGCAAAAACGCCTACGCCTGCGCAGCGATGTAACTTTTGCCGTCCGCGAATGGATGACATCTCAGGGCTTTCTGGAAATTGAAACGCCTACTTTTATAAGATCGACACCGGAAGGCGCACGCGACTTTTTGGTACCATCGCGTCTATACGCCGGTGAATTCTACGCTCTGCCCCAATCGCCGCAGCTTTACAAACAACTACTAATGGCGGGCGGCTTTGACAAATATTTTCAAATTGCCCGCTGTTACCGCGACGAGGACAGCCGCGGAGATCGTCAGCCGGAATTCACACAGATCGATATAGAAATGTCTTTTGTAAGCCGCGACGATATTTTAACAATGACGGAAGGTCTATTTGCCCATGTTTTTAAAAAGTGCCTCAATGTCGATCTGCCCAAAACATTTGTGCGTATTAGTTACGATGATGCAATGGCACAATACGGCACCGACAAACCCGATCTTCGTTTTGATATGAAGTTACAGGATTTTGCTCCGTTCGCGGCGGTAAGCGGTTTTGCGGCGTTCACTTCTGCGTTAGACGCAATGGGCGCGGTAAAGGCAATCGTTGTTAAGGGCAAGGCGGATTATTCGCGCAAGCAGATAGAGGAGCTTGAAGTTCACGCAAAGATATACAAAGCTAAAGGTCTTGCATGGATGAAGGTGGGGGAAGTCTCCCCCCCGCTACAGCCTCCTCACGGCTCCGCCGTTGCGGGGTCTTCCGCTGCCCCCTCTCTGGAAGGGGGGATAAGCAAGTTTTTTGCACCGCAGGCAAAAGCTGTCTGCGAAGCGTTAGGCGCAACGGCAGGCGATTTAATACTAATCGTAGCCGATGCAAAACGTCAGGTTGCAGACACAGCGTTAGGCGCAGTCCGCTCAAAACTGGGACGCGACCTTGCGTTATGCGATGCAGAAGATTTTAGCTTTGCGTGGATCGTAGATTTCCCATTGTTTGAATTTAACGAAGAAGAAAACCGCATAGAAGCGGCGCATCACATGTTCTCTTATCCGCAGGAAAAATATCACGCTACACTGGAAACAGACCCGCTTTCCGTAAAAGGCGACCTGTACGATCTTGTCCTAAACGGCTACGAGCTTGCCTCAGGTTCCATTCGTATACACGATCCTGAACTACAAAAACGTATATTCAAAATTGTAGGATTTAGCGAAGATGAAGCAAAACAAAAATTCGGTTTTCTAACGGAAGCATTCGGATACGGCGCACCCCCGCACGGCGGAATAGCCCCCGGTCTGGATCGGCTTGTAATGCTCATGGCGGGCGAAAATTCTATCAAGGAAGTTATCGCCTTCCCAAAAAATTCTTTTGCACAAAGCCCCATGGACGGCTCTCCCGCAGCCGTAGATCAAAAACAACTGGACGAACTTCACCTCAAAATCATCAAGGATGAGGAATGACAGCACCTAAACAAGGTGATATTATCAAATTTTGAATCATTTTACATTGAAGTCCATTCTATCGCACAGTAGCAATATGCAATCTTTTGCGATAAACTATTGCATATTATTACAGAGGAGATAAATTATGGCAGTTGCCGTTAGATTACCAGAAAGTGTTGTAAATGATGCCCGCCGTTTTGCGGATTTGAGTTATCGGACAATACCAAAACAAATTGAATATTGGTATTACTTGGGTAAATTAGCCGACGAAAATCCCGATTTACCTGCGGCTTTTATAAAAGGCATTCTCGAAGGTAAGCAAGAAATAGAAAATGGCGAAGTTACACCGTTTGAATTCAGAAAAGTATGAACCGGCATGGAAATAAAGCAGACAAAGCGTTTTAGTAAAGCGTATAAAAAACTTCATGCCAATCAACTTGCCGATGTAAACAACGCTATTGCCTCCGTTATTGCAAGTCCTGAGATTGGTGAACAAAAAAAGGGAGATTTGGCGTGGCTTCGTGTTTACAAATTTCCTGTATTAAATCAATTAACGCTACTTGGTTATGAATATACAGAAGCTGCTCTTACTTTTGTTGATTTAGGCGCACATGAAAATTTTTACCGCGATTTAAAAAAGTAAGTATTTATCCACCATAACGAGGCGGACTCGGATAGCAATTGGAAACGATCTGGTGTTTGGGTAGAAATACTCTCCAAATTTTTATAATATATAGGAATGACCACATTTATCGACAGCACGGCACGGTATGGGTACGATTTTATTTGCGGGGAATTTTTGCCGGAAGGTAAAGATGAATTCTACATACGCGACAGACAACTGGAAGAGTTATATGCG
>BNVA01000138.1 GCA_025997755.1 Spirochaetia bacterium
AAAATATAATGATTCCATTGCAACAGGCAATATCAAATATTCCAAGTGATGATCGTGCATTTACCGTAAATATTGCTAAATCATTTCTTGATGTAAAAGGTAATGCGGGGTTGGCTGCAATTATTTCACTTTGGGATGATTTAGGCGTAAAGGGATGTCTTACAGCAGAAAGAACCGAATTAATACGTGCATTTTCGACTCTTAACATAGTGCTTTCACAAAAAAATATTTTTGACAACGAGAAAGATATTGTTTTGACAGCATTTGTACAAGAATTTGAGCGACGCGCAGGGCAAAAGAGAAAAACTCGTGCAGGTGGTAGTTTAGAAGATGTTACAAATTTTATTTTTGAATATTACAAAATAAAATGCGCAACCGCACCAGATCATTTTCAAGCGGATATTGAAGTTGATAATTGGATTAAAACTAATGACGGCTGGTTAATTGGTGTTTCATGTAAAAGAACAATTCGAGAACGA
The DNA here is from genome assembly GCA_025997755.1 of Spirochaetia bacterium. The sequence goes on from BNVA01000138.1 coordinate 480, forward strand.
TGGAAACAAGTTTCTTCTGCTGATTCCAGCGTTTTAAGCAAATTTAAAATAAAGTATATATATCACATTGTTACTTATGATGAAGATTTATCAGATGATAAATTAGCTTTACTTGGTGGACAACGGCACATATTCTTTTTGCCAGATGACAGCAGACGATTAAAACATGCACAAGATCATATTGGACTCAAGGATTATGTTAAACCAATTTCAGGTTTAATTACAGCGTTGAAGGAACATATAGAGAATTGACAAACCAATTTAACGTAATAGCCAGTCATACACATTCAATTGTTTTATACCATTATGTGAGATATGCGGATCATAGTCTGTGGTTAATAAAAATTTTGGATTATGATCGCGTATTGCATCAAGCGGAACAAGCTCCCTGGTAAGTGTAGCCTCGTCCCTTACGCTATCAGATACCTGATAATACTCAACACCGTTCAATCCTTCCGCCGCAAAATCAACTTGTTTATATTTTATAGTGCGTTTTTCACCATGGTTTTCTATTACTTTAACTTCACCTATGTATACTTTATAACCGCGGCGGAGCAGTTCCAGATATACAACGTTTTCCAAAATATGTCCGCGATCAGCCTTTTTATCCCCAAGAAGAAAATAACGAAGTCCTATATCAACAAGGTAGTATTTGTTAAGAGTTTTAAGCAATTTTTTGCCTTTTACATCAAGAAATGATTTAGCAATATTTACGGTAAATGCACGATCATCACTTGGAATATTTGATATTGCCTGTTGCAATGGAATCATTATATTTTCACAAGTTGTAATGAATATATCCATAAGCTCAGGACTCGTAATTTCCTTATCCAAATCAGATAGTAAGCGCTGAATTCGTTGAGTTTTAGTTGTTGTTTTTTTATATCGATCTTCTATTGTATTTCTTAATACTTGTTTTTGTAGCGATAAAGTATCTTTACCGATATTTTGTTCTGCCGTTAGTTTTAGACTTGAGGAAATAAGAGATAAAAGTTTCGGCTCGTTTCCAATCGCCATATATTTATCTCTGTTTATTAACATTCTTGCAAACCAATAAACATTATGCCATTTGTTTTTTTCTGCGCCGATTAGTTCGTTTAGTTCCATTATTAACCTCTATTTTTTCGATGGTTTTTTGTAAATTATTAAATTGCGCTATTCTGTCCTTTGCCATCTTAATATATTCTGTAGATAATTCGATGCCTAAATAATTACGATTATTCATGATAGATGCTATTGCCGTAGTTCCAGATCCAATAAAAGGGTCAAGTACTGTTTTTGCTGAAGTTGACGCTATAATTCTATCAATAAGATCAACAGGAAATGGAGCAGGGTGAGAATTGTTCATATCTTGGGTAAATTCCCAAACATCACCAACGGCATTTGCTTTTGGAACAAGTTTAAATTTTGGCTTTGCAATAATGTAGATTACTTCATAAGTTGGCAAAAAGTAACCTGGGTTAAAATTTATACCTCCTTTTCGCCGCCATATAATAATTTGCCGCACAGGAAACCCTGACACAATGTCTTGTCTATCTTGCAGTAGTCCATCTTGAACACGCCATTTATGGTTATAAAAAATTGCTCCGTCATCTGGTATCAATCGCAACATTTCTGACAAACAATTACGCTGCCATACAACATACTCATCATTTGGCATACAGTCGGAATGTTTGTCGTATCCATTTTTCAAAGCGGCACCAGCCCATTTTCCACATCTTGTATTAGCTTTCATGCCATTTCCTGTAGAGTTTTTTAAATTATAGGGCGGTGAAGTTACAACCAAGTCAATGCAAGCATCTGGTAATGTACGCATTACTTCAAGGCAGTCGCCCTGTATAATTTTGTTAAATTCTAACATGATATTCCTCCATAAGATGATATTTTTGAGCCGTTAAGCGCAATGTGCCGTATTTGGCGTACCCATTAGTAACTCGTCTTTAGTTTGTTTTCGTTGGCAAAACGGTCAAAGGCATTTGCTATTAGCATATCTATCAAGTCACGGTAATTGATGCCGGAGGCTTCCCACAGTTTTGGATACATGCTGATACGTGTAAAGCCGGGCATTGTGTTAATTTCGTTTACAAAGAGTTTCCCATTGCTCTTATGCAGAAAAAAATCAACACGGGCAAGCCCTTCGCAGCAGAGCGCCTTGAAGCTGTCTATGGCTAAACGCTTGACTTCTATCATCAATTCTTCGGGGAGTTTGGCTGGAATTTCCAGTACCGCGCCGTTTTCGTCAAGATATTTTGCATCGTAGGAATAGAATTCGTGCGTTGACGTAATCTCGCCGGCTATGGAGGCGATTGTCCCTCTGTCCGCCGTGTCCAATACGGAGCATTCAATCTCGCGGCACGGCACGAATTCCTCTATGATAATCTTGTTATCGTATTCAAACGCGCGGTTTATAGCCGTCTCATACTCCGCTTCGTTATGCACCTTGCTGACGCCGACAGAGGAACCCATATTTGCAGGTTTAATGAAAAATGGAAGACCCAATGTATTGGTAATTCCGGAGAAGGACAGCTTATGTTTTTCGGCAGCCCTCACAGTAAGGAATTTGCAGACATTGATCCCCGCATCGCGAAGCAGCCGTTTTGCGGCGTCCTTGTCCATACCCACAGCCGAGCCTAAAATTCCTGCTCCTACAAAAGGTATTCCAGCAAGTTTCAATAGACCCTGTACCGTGCCGTCTTCGCCAAAGGGACCATGCAGTATCGGAAAAGCCACGTCAATTTTTCCGGCAAGTCCTTTTGACGAAATGTTCGTTATGCTTCCACCCGACTCGGGGGCAAGTACTACGTTTTCGCCCTTGCCGTTCAGGGAAATAGTCCTGGGATCGCTTGCATTTAGCAAAAATTCCGCCTGTTCCTGCAAAAGCCAGCGCCCTGTTTTACTTATACCGATTAAAACGCAGTCGTATTTATCCTTGTCGAGCGCGTCAAAAATGTTCTTTGCCGACTGCAAAGACACCTCATGCTCAGCGGATTTCCCGCCAAATAAAATCCCAACCCTTATCTTTGCCATACTCCCTCCCTACTTTTAATCAAATTTAACCTTTTTACAAAATACTCATCAATAGCTTTGCAGCAAATTTGCGGCGCAGATCGCTGCGGCAAGGGCATCGGCGGCGTGGTCGGGTTTGGGGATTTCAGTTAGACCTAGGATAATGCGGGTCATATCCTGAACCTGCATTTTTTCGGCGGAGCCGACACCGGTTACTGCCTGTTTTATCGCGTTAGGCGTAAGTTCATGGATGGGCAGTCCTTCCCCTGCCAGTGCCATGCAGAGGACGCCCCTTGCTTCGCCAACCGGCATAGCGCTCTTTGCGTTACGTGCAAAGTAAAGTTTCTCAATAGCAGACTCATTGGGCTGCCATTTTTTTATTACTTTGCGTATTTCTTTGTAAATTTCAAGCAGACGTAGTGGATGAGAAACATTTGCTGCGGTTTCGATACAACCGTGCGTCAGATATAACACACGGTTATCTTTTAACTCAATTATCCCCCAGCCGGAGGAAGCAAGTCCGGGATCAATCCCTATGATACGTCTTCTACTCGTCGTCTTCAAAACCGTCCGGGACTTCGATATTGGAGTAGACATTTTGAACATCGTCGTTATCTTCAAGTTTTTCGACAAGGCGAAGCGTTTTTGCCGTAGCGTCGTTGCTCAATGTTACCGGCGCTTCCGGGAAGAAGCTGATCTCCGCGCTTGTTGTCTCGAACGACTTGGTTTCCAAAGCCTTAGCCACGGTCTCAAAATCTTCTGGAGCGGTTGTTACCTCAATAATGCCATCGTTCAACGATACGTCCTCGGCGCCGCCTTCAAGCGCCGCTTCCATAACCTCGTCCTCGGTATACTTTTCGCCGTCCAGCGTGATTATACCCTTGCGTGTTAGCAGCCGTGTTACGGAACCTGCCTTTGCCAATTCTGCACCGGCGCGTGTCAAAATATTACGTACATCGGCGGCGGCACGGTTACGGTTATCGGTAAGTACTTCGATAAGAATAGCTGCCTCGCCCAAACGCGCCTCGTAGGTGAGTTCTTCGTAGTTCACACCTTCAAGCTCACCCGTTCCCTTTTTGACTGCCCTGTCGATATTGTCTTTGGGCATATTAGCGCCGCGCGCCTTTATTACCGCCGTACGCAGACGGGGGTTCGCTTCGGCATCGCCCCCGCCCATACGCGCCGCTATAGAAATTTCTTTTATCAATTTTGTAAAGGTCTGACCTCTTTTTGCGTCGGTCGCGCCCTTTGCACGC
>BNVA01000139.1 GCA_025997755.1 Spirochaetia bacterium
AAAAATGAAATACAGGAAGAACACGAAAATGTATTCCGCGGCGAAAGGGATGTTTCTTGTATGCCGCGCTCCGATCAGAATTTGGTTGAGAGCGCCGGTTTTGATTATATCAAGCGGGCGTTTTTTCAGTTGAAAGATGAACTTGTTTTTATCATGGCGTTTACGATGAATACCGACAAAATAGATCATTATTCAATATTTACAGCGCTGTCAAATAAATACGGAGAGCCCAAGACTTTTGACCCGTTACGCGCAATATGGGAAAATAACGAAACCCGTGTTATAGTTGAGCGCCCCCTTACCGTTAAATATATAGATTTGGCGGTATTTAACGATCTGCTTGAAAAATCCAACGCGCAGGAATCAAATACCGTGCAGATGCGAAATCAGTTTATCGACGATTTTTAATATCCGCTGTCTGTTGATTTCTTATATAGGAGTGTATTATGAAAAAAATATTTTGTATTTTGATATGTGTTTTTCTGCCGTTTTTTGCGGCTGCCCAAAATGGCGGCGCGGCGGAGGAAGTTGTACTGCCGTTAAAAAAGGCAGGGATTTTTTCGTCCGGCGTGGGCTACTTTGAACATTCGGGAAGCATTGCGCCTAACGCATCAATAATGATGAGCTTTAACCAAAACGCGGTGAATGACGCGCTTAAATCTCTTGTTATAAATGATCCCGAAGCATCCTCGCCGCAGGTAAACTATGCTTCCGAATCTACGCTGTACCGGACATTGAGAAGCCTTAAAATCGACCTTTCCGGCAGCCCAAGCATAGCCGATATTCTGCGTTCTCTAAGGGGCGAGGAAATTCAAGTTACAACATCAAATATGATCGTAGCTCCGGCGGCAATAGGCGGACGGATTGTAGCGGTGGAAGATTCAGGCATTTTTTTACGCGATGGGGAAGGACGCTCTCCGGCGGTTTCCCTTGCAACGCCTTCCGGAATTAGAATTATAAACACAAAAGACATACAATCGTTTAATTTTAAAGACCCGGCTATAACCGCCGATCTTAACCGCGCGCTTGATTTGATAAATAATTTTCGCGACAGCCAAACCAGGACTTTGGAGATTGCGCTGTCCGGCGCTAGGCGGCGTAATGTTTCAATAAGCTATGTTATTCCCGCACCCGTATGGAAAGTTTCGTACCGGCTAGACCTTAACAAGAGCAGCCCGTTTTTACAGGGCTGGGCGATTATTGATAATGACGGCGATACGGATTGGATTGACGTTGAGTTATCGCTTATTACAGGGCGTCCGGTTTCGTTCGTTCAGAATCTATACCCGCCGTACTACACAGCGCGTCCTGTACTGCCGCTTGCTATTGCGGGTGTCGCGGAAGCTGCCACTTATGAATCAGGATACAGCGGGCGTGACATGGCGACTAACGATGTGATGATGGAATACAAAATGGCAGATGAAGCGCCGCGTTTGTCAAAATCGCTAGCCGTGCCGTCTCCTATGGCGCCTTCTATCGCGGGCGGCATAATTCCTGCGGCAACAGGAAGTAATGCTGGTGATCAATTTGAGTTTACAATAAAAAAACCGGTAACGCTCCTCCGCAGACAGAGCGCCATGCTGCCTCTTGTAGAAGGCTCTGTTTTGGCACAGAAAACACTGGTGTTTCAGGGGGCAAAAGCGCAAAACGGCGTTTCTATCCATCCTGCAATCAGCGCGGAATTAACGAACAATACCGGAATGAAACTTCCAGCCGGACCCATAACCGTGTTTGATTCAGGAACCTACGCAGGCGATGCGTTAATCGAATTTTTTCCGGAAAATGAAAAACGCATTATTTCTTACGGAGACGATCTTTCCGTAACAGGAAGCGTAAACGCAAGCAACAGCCGCGTTGTCGCAGCGGTTAAGGTAAGCAAGGGCGTAATGACTATAAACCGGAAAGTGATTAACGAAAAAAAATATACTATACGCAACGCTTCGGCACAGGCAAAAAAAATAATTATCGAGCATCCGATTACGCAGGGAGCATCCCTTACAAGCCCGTCTTCAAGTTATGAACAAACATCATCGCTGTACAGGTTTAGTCAAAATCTTTCACCTAACGGAACTCTTGATTTTACGGTGAAAGAAGAAAGCCCGCTTGCTCAAACTGTTGCGCTGGGACGCCTTAACGCCGACTCCTTTATTTCATACTCTACAAATGATGAGATGCCGTTAAATATCCGGCAGATGTTTGAAAAATTGATCGGCTTAAAAAAAGCTTCCGACACGGAAAAGAAAGCGTTAAGCGATCTTGAAGAAAAACGTGAACGGCTTGTTTCGGATCAGGAACGCATACGAAACAATCTCTCTGCCGCCGGAAACACCAGCGATCAGGGACTTGAATATTTAAACAGGCTTACGGCAATGGATGCCGAAATTGACGCGCAGAATGAGGCTATCGAAACTCAGCGGTCAAAGGCGGATCAGGCGGAAAAAGATTACGACAAATATTTGAATACTATTGAATTGTAATGAATTGTAAACAAATATAATGCAGCAAGTTATTTTTAAAAGTTTTGAAAAAACAGAATTTGTTAAAATACCAACTGCGGCAAAACCGGAGATAAGCGGCGGGTTTTTATACGTACCGCCGCAGGCGCTCCCGGGAATTGCGTATAACGCTTTTACGAATGTGTCTTTTTTTTTAAGGCAGACTCACTTAAAACTTCTTGCGTCTAACGCTGCCTGTGCGCTGCCTAATGAAAAATTAATTATAAACGCCCTGCTTGAAAACGCAGTTATAGCATCTAAAAAAGAATTGTGCCTGTGTCAGGATTCAGGCACAGCCTGTGTCTATGCGTGGAAGGATGAAGGCGTTATTACAGGGACGAATGACCGCGCCGCTCTCGAACAGGGTATTGCATCGGCTTATAGCAAAAACTATTTACGCGCTTCGCAGATAGCGGCAAAAAGTTTTTTTGAAGAAGTAAATACAAAAAATAATCTTCCCGCGCACATTCACATTGAAGCTGCACCTAAAATTAACACGGAGCCTGTATACCGTTTTCTTTTTTCGGCAAAAGGCGGCGGTTCTGCGAATAAAACACAGTTTTTTACAATGACAAAGGCGCTGCTTGAAGAAACGGCATTTGACAATTTTCTTAAAGAAAAAATCTACAGTTTGGGTAGTGCCGCGTGTCCGCCATACCGGCTTGCTGTTGTTGTAGGCGGCAGCGCACCGGAAGAAAACCTGACGGCTCTTAAACTTGCAACAACGGAAATATTAGATACCGCTCCGTATTTTGATGGCGGAAAGGCGGCGGCATTGTACCGCGATGAATTCTGGGAACGGCGCGCTATGGAACACGCAAAAAATTCGGGAATAGGCGCACAATTCGGCGGAAATTGCTTATGTTTGGATGTACGGGTTCTGCGGCTGCCCCGCCATGCCGCCTCCCTTTTTGTTTCCGTAGGTGTTTCCTGCTCGGCTCACAGAAACTGTCTGGGATTTATCGGCAAAGACGGTGTTTTTTTGGAAAAACTGGAACAGAATCCTGCGGAATTTCTAAAAACTTTTGAATTTGAGGCGGAAAATCAGTTCGTCAGCGGTACAGCACTCTCAAAATCAGATAAAAACAATCATAATAGCGGAAGGATCGCGGAAATCGGAAAAATCAATCTGGATAGGCCTTTAAACGATGTTTTAACCGGTTTAAAAAAATACAAGGCGGGAGAAAAAATATTCTTAAACGGAAAAATACTTGTAGCCCGCGATGCGGCTCACCTTAGGTGGCATAAGCTAATCGCGGAAGGTAAGCCGCTGCCGGATTATCTATTCCGCTATCCTGTGTTCTATGCCGGACCTGCGGGAACGCCGCCCGGACATTTGATAGGGAGCCTTGGTCCCACAACAGCGGGGCGCATGGACATTTATGCCGAAGAACTCCTCTCACGCGGCGCATCCCTAATCACCATTGCAAAAGGAAACCGCAGCGCCTTGTGGTCGGAGCCGTGTAAAAAATACGGCGGCTGTTACCTTGGAGTTGCCGGCGGGACTGCGGCGTTAATCGCAAGCCGCAGCATCGAAAGCGCAGCCGTCATCGACTACCCCGATCTTGATATGGAAGCCGTGCGTTTGGTTGCGGTAAAAGATCTGTTGGCATTTCTATGAAAATAAAGATTTGCGGGCTGTTCCGTGATAAGGACATAGAATACGCTAACGAAGCTAAGCCTGATTTTGCCGGTTTTGTTTTTGCGGCAAGCAGACGGCAGGTTAATGGCGCTCACGCGGCGCGTTTACGAAAAAATCTTTTACCCGGTATTGTGCCTGTGGGGGTTTTTGTTGATGCCGCCTTACAGGATATTGTTTCGTTGTACAAAGACGGCGTTATAAGTATTGCTCAGTTACACGGAAACGAAGATGACTGCTATATTGCGGAATTGAAAGGGCTTTGCGGCGTGCCGGCAAGAATCCAGTTTAGTGAGTAGTGAGTAGTGAGTAGTGAGTAGTGATCTTCCAGCACTGTCCAATCAAATTTTGCTCCGGTTCCTGCTCCGCTGTCAAACAAAACGTAATCTATCTCACACTTGCCATTTTCATTTTTTTTTCTCTCATCTCTCATCTCTAAGCTCTCATCTCTCAGCTCTAAGCTCTTATCTCTAAGCTCTAAGCTCTTATCTCTAACTTTCACAGTCTTAATTACCGGCACGCCGCAAAGCCCTTTCAATTCCGC
>BNVA01000140.1 GCA_025997755.1 Spirochaetia bacterium
GTTTTTCCAATTTCCATCGCCTCTTTTTCCCAATTCGCCGATTACTACACCGGGTTTATTTGGATTTCCTTTGATGGCTGCACTCTGAATGGGTATCGATACCGCGTGAACAAGCAGGGAGCCGCGTAATTCACCGGATGCGCTTTTTTTGTAAAGTATGGCGATATGATCTATAGTGGAACCGCCCGGTTGGGAGGTAAATACCAGAACATCTCCGGGTTTCGCATCCTTAAAATCTATTTCCTTGCCTAGAGCGGCATAGGCTTTGGTAGAATTTGACAAAGGCATATTTGCCGTTTTGGTATAAACATAATTAACAAAGCCGGAGCAATCAAACGAGTTTGGAACATGAGGCGGGCTGCTGTACGGTTTATTGATATGTTTTGCCCCTTCATTTATTATTGCCTGCCGCACCGCTGTTTTGTTTGACGGCACAGTAGTTTTCACCGGCGCTGCAGTCATACAAGACACAAAAAGCGCCAACATAAGCGGATACAGCACCCATAGTTTTCCCGATAATTTCATACAAAAGCTCCTATTAAATAAAATTATATGAGACTGCTGCAGGGCTGGGTATTTTGTGACTTGTCTCACCTGTCAAACTATATTATTTTTTGAACTTTTTCAAGACTACGGTCTGCAATCGTTGTTACTTGAACAATATTCCTGCCAAGTTTGGGATAGAAATGAAGTTGCCGACAGCGCCGCCCATTGACGAGAGAAAAAAAACAAGCAGGGCGTGCGTTATGCGGTTTTTGTAAATTCGTTTAATGCTTGTAATATCATCGCTTAACGTTTCGGCATCGGTAACGCGCGGACGGCGCATAACGGCTTCTACCGCGCCCGAAAAAAGCCCCACGCTTAAAAAAGGATGTAATGTGGCTATAGGCGCTCCGACAAGTGAAACAAGTACGGCAAGGGGGTGCGCAAGCGCCAATATTGCGCCTAACGCCGCAAGCGAGCCGTTCCATAATACCCAGTGCAGAATCATCTGCAGGCCAACATCAATATCTACACGTAAAAAACCGGCAGCAATAATTGCGACGATTAAGGCAGGAATTATGTAGCCTGCAATTTTTCCGCCAAAACCTTTTGGCGGGATAGTTTCAAGGTCTGCAATGTTTGTGTCTTCTTCACCCGCTTCCATTTTTTTTATATGAGCCGCAAGACCCTGCAGATGCCCCGCGCCTACAACCGCCATTGTTTTACTGCCGGCTTCTTTACACGAGTTTTCAAGAATCTTCGCGGCAAGGTAGCGATCCCGCTCATCTATCAATGTTGCCTTTACTTCTGGCAGGTATGAGGCAAGTTCATTCATCATACCGTCAAGCTCGTTGCGTGTTTTTAAGTTTTCAATTTCTTCCGGTTTAAGTTTTTCGGTTGTAAACGCGCTTGAAAGCAGAGCCGCTATCAATTTACATTTGCTAATAAAACCGCATTTGTTCCAAGCGCGTGCCAATGTCAACTGTACCTCTCTGTCACAAAACGAAAACGGCATGTTAATTTCACCGGCAGCCGAGATTGCCATTTTCATTTCTTCACCCGGCTTTACGCCTAAATTGTCGCCCAGCCTGCGTTGAAAACTGGAAAGTACAAGATTTGCAATTAAAAGAAAACCTTTGCCTTCGCGGAAAACCTTTACAATGTCAAGTTTTTCCCATAAATCTTTTTTTGACATTGAATCGTAGCGTGCAGAATCAAGCTCTACGCAGATCATAGAAGGACGCTCGTTTATTATCAGTGAGCGTACCTCCTCAACACTTTCTTTTGATACATGGGCTGTACCTACAAGAATTATTGATCTGCCTTTTGTTTCTATGATTATTTGAGTACCGCCGGTTTCACTCATTGCTGGTTTTTCCTGCAAAAATGTTTCTATCCTGCATTATCCATTCGTTTATACGCCATTCGATAAGATCCATACGTTTTGAATCCCTGAATTCAATATAAAATTTATCCGCCAAAATATTATTCCCCTTAATATCATAATAACTTGCAAGATAGAATAACATCTGCGCTTTTATACGCTGATTTTTTTCTTTATCAACCCGGCGGACAACATCGCTATCGCTTGAGAAATCATAAAAAAGACGTAACACATAATATTCAACTTTACTTCTGTCTATTTTTTGCATTGCCTTTTCTACAAACTGGCGTATTTCATTCGGCTTTTGTCCGGAGCGCAATGCGTTAATTGCCGTAAGAATGGCATAATTAGTTTCCTCCTGCGCACTGTTATACGCCATCTTAAAGGCATCGTATGCTTCCTGCCATTGTTTCTTTTTCATTTTTTGAATACCCAAGCCTTCAAACGCAAAATAATAACCGGGTCTTAGCTTTATAAGCTGCATGTAATCGTTTTCCGCACCGTCAACATCTCCCATTTCATCACGCAGACCTGCGCTGTAAACATAAGCTATAAAGTTGTTAGGATTTATTTTTTCCGCCTTTACGAATTCCGCCAATGCCTCTTTGCGTTTGTTCATATCCAAATATATACGCCCGCGATCGTATACTATCCAATAGTTTTGCGGGCTTAAATTTTCCGCTGTTTCAAGATCGGCAAGCGCCTCCTTGTATTTGCCGTTTTCTCTATAAAGCCGTCCGCGTTCACTTAACGGAACCGGATCGGATGGATAGAGAGTTACCGCCTTATTAAGCAGATTTTCAGATTCCTCAAATTTATGTTCCAAGCGGTAGATGTTCGCCCTTCCACAGAGGGCATCGCGGTTTGAAGGCGCCGCGGCTAAAGCTCTGTCGTAGTAAGAGGCGGGAATTTTAAAATAATTCCCTTTTGTAGTAATTTCGCCTAACGCATTAAGCGCAGGAACGTAAACCGGATTTTCTTTTATTATTCCTTCAAGAATGTTTTTTTGTTCTTTTTGTTTACCGTACGCAGCTTCTATATTTGATAATAGAAAACGGGCGTCCATATTGGTATTGTCTTCCGCTATTAAAGCGTTTGCTATTTCCCGTGCCTTATCCAGCCTGTCCGCAGAAATTAAAATCGAAGCCTTCATAATTTGATTTTCCGGCTTTTCCGCTTCCTGCTGACTAAGCTCGTCAAACAACGCCAGCGCGGCGTCAATTTGCCCCGCGTTTAGCAGGATGCTTAATTTTTCCGCAAAAGTAACCGTATTTTCGACGGCTTCACTTTCAAATTCTTGTTCCGGAATCTGCTTTTCGGGAGGTGTTGTTTTACAGGAAAACCCGAAAACGGACACAAAAAGAATTACAGATGACAGTGCAAAAACGCGACTTTTTAAAACATACATTTTATAATTATCGGTATATTAGCCTTCTCTCCCTATTCTTTTTTCGCTCCCATTACGTTATACTCTTTTCGTGGGAATAATGGAACGCCTAGGCGATGTGTTAAAAAGTTACCTTAAAGATGACAAACCGGAGTTCGCCGGACGCAGGCAATATTCACACGATCCCGACATGCAGGCGGCTTATGATGAGCTGGATCAATTTCTTAATGGTAGAAGCGGCGGCGGTTCAAGCGGAACATTTAGACCGGAGGGAAATTTTTCAAAAACGGCTGAGCGCAGCAAAACGCAGGAAAAACCTGCTGTACCGGAAACATTAAGGGCAGACTTTACCGAGCTAGGCGTATCATTCGGAGCCGGTGCGGAGGAATGTAAGATCGCCCATAAAAAATTGTTAAAAATACACCACCCCGATAGGCACGCCGGACACGAGGGCAACATGAAAAAGGCAACAGCAAAATCGGCACGTATAAACAGCTCCTACGAAAGAATACGCCTGTGGCGTGAAACAGGCCGTGTCTAATGGAAAAAATTGCTGTAGCGATTGTTGGACTTGGGCGTATCGCAAGCCTTTTGGAGGATGATACCCTGCGTGAAAAACCCTGTACCCACGCGGGAGCTTTTGCCGGAAATCCTGACTGCATTTTGGTTGCAGGCTGCGATACGGACAGCCGGCACCGTGAACTTTTTGCGGCAAAATACAATGTTCAAGTTTACGCCGATGCAAAGGAAATGCTTACACGGCACAAGTGCGGAATTCTCTGCATAGCCACTCATCCCGACAGCCATGAATTTTATGCAAAGCTCGGCGCTGCCTTTGGCGTTTCCGTTATCGTCTGCGAAAAACCCCTTGCCGATAGTCTAAGCGCGGCACGAAAAATTGCCGCATTAACAAAACGCGCCTCGAAAAAAGTGTGTATCATAACAAACCACGAGCGCCGTTATTCGGCAGATTATATCAAAGCAAAGGAAATACTTGACGGTGGAAGCCTGGGCGCGGTTCTTTCGGTAAGGGCAATGCTTTACATGGGTTCCAATATGAGCCACCGCGCCGTACTCTGGCACGACGGCACCCACCTTGTAGATGCCATATCATTTTTAACCGGCTCAAAACTCATTCATAAAAATAGCTTTGGCTCAAAATTAAACGGCAAAACCGGAACAGCATACCTTGAAGGAAAGCTAAAGAAAACCGGCTGTTCAGTCCCATGCCTTATCGAAGTAGGGGCTGGCAG
>BNVA01000141.1 GCA_025997755.1 Spirochaetia bacterium
TTCAGGCGGCATAAAATTTGTTGTATTTTCCATTTTGTTAACCTCCGGTTTTATATCAATACCACAATCCGTTAAAATATTTCCCAAACAGCGAAAAACCTTCATCACTTTTTTCATTACATTTGTCAATTATGGAGCAACGCAAAGACGAGGCGGTAAAAGCAATGGGAGCGGCGTCAAAATATTTTCACGCCTTGGAAACATTCGCGGGCGAGCTTGCGGGGAAGAAAGTAAATATCAATAAAGTGCTGGACACACTTTTCCCTGTCTCACGGGTGATGATGAGCGAGAGGCAAATCAATTCAAATAACGAGGTGAAGGAAATAATCAAAGATATATTAAGGCAGAAAGACGACCTTCAAAACTTTAAAGGGACGGCGTGGGGCGTGTATAACGCGGTTGCCGATTACCGCTCGAATGCCGAACCCAAAAGGAGGACCGCGACTTATGCCGATCACAAAATGGCGCAGTTTCTTGACGGTGATGAAATCCTTAACAAGGCGCAGGAAATCATTCTGGAACTCGCCGCGTAATTTAAGAGTGCAAGGAGGCAAACAGATGAAAATTACAAACGAGATGAATCTTCCGTACGGCTTTGTGAAAGCCGCGGGTACGGAACGGCACAACGCGGCACTGTGTTTATCCGCGACAACCCTGATGCAGGGTATAAAACAAATCCTTCTTAGCGAGCGGCACTGGGATGAACTTGAGGACGATGTGTCCGAGCGTGTATGGGCTATCTGGGGAACGGCGGTGCATCAGCTTTTGGGACAGGAAGGGGAAAATGATTTTACCGAACAGGAAATGACATACAGGGTCGGTGGAATTACTGTTACAGGACGTATTGACAATTACAATATGGAGAGCGGAACTATCTGCGATTACAAAACGGCATCGGTCTACAAGGTTAAGTTTAATGATTTCAACGACTGGTATTTACAGGGAATGATTTACGCGTGGCTTTTGATACGCAATAATTTCCCCGTCAAAAAATGCAGATTTATCGCACTGTTAAAAGACCACAGCAAAACCGAAGCGGCAAGGGATCACCAGTATCCGAAACATCCCGTGTTTGTTTACGAGTTTCCGGTAACGGCTGAAAAACTTTTTAAAACCGGCGCGTTTATACGAATGAAAGTGAACGCGTACGAGCAGAACATGACGCTTAACGACAACGATATACCGCCGTGTCTGCCGGAGGAACGCTGGGATAGAACGCCCGTGTTCGCGGTTAAAAAAGAAGGCAGAAAAACCGCCGTTAAGCTATTTAATGACGAGGCTTTAGCAAACGAAAAGGCGGCTGAATTAGGCGCGGGACACTTTGTTGAATACCGGCAGGGCGAGTCTGTTAAATGCCGGTCATATTGTTTGTGCTGTGAGTTTTGTAATTACTACAATGAAAATGTCAGACCCAAAACGGTAAACGTACCTGTCATTGAAAAGGCTGCGGCATAGAAACAGTGCGTCGCATTGTTTTAGAAAATATGTTTTATAGCCTTCAGATATGAGTGAAGGCGAAGGAGTTATTATGGCTTTTAAGAAAGCGGAACGCACGCGGTTGTACCTGCGGTGCGCGTTATTCGGTCCGTCTGGTTCCGGAAAAACAATGACGGCGTTGCGTATGGCGAAGGGAATCGCGGACAAGGCGGGGGTACCTTTTGCGGTTATCGACACTGAGGCGAGGTCGGCATCAAAGTATGCGGACAGGTTTGCGTTTGACGTTGATGACTTAGGTGAGAAAACTATTGACCACTACATCAAGGCGATGGAGGAAGCGGCAAAAGCCGGTTACAAAGTACTGGTAATTGATTCGCTGTCTCACGCATGGCGTGAACTAACCGACGAGGTTGACCGTATAGCGCAGGCGGGCAATAGCAAAAACACATTCTCCCCCTGGGCAAAAGTGAATCCGAAACAAAAACGGTTTATCGACACTATCCTAAATTTCCCCGGACACATCATCGCGACAATGAGAAGCAAAACGGAATGGGTTATAGGTGAGAACAAAAGCGGCAAGACGGTGCCGCAGAAAATCGGTTTGGCGCCGGAACAGGGCAAAGGTATTGAGTATGAGTTTGACATTCTTGTCGAACTCAACCAGAGTCACGAGGCGCTTGTTACAAAAGACCGTACCGGGAAGTTTCAGGATGAAATCATCGAGAAACCCGGTGAAACATTCGGCGTTGAACTTTATGACTGGCTAGGCGGCGGCAATGCCGTAATTCCTGCTGCGGCGGAAACACCCCCCGCTAAAACAAAACCCGCTAAGAAAACGGATGACGGACTTTCGGCGTTAAAAGAAAGCGGAAAGAAAATTATTAGTGAAATCGGGGAAATACTAGCCGCGGCATCGGAAGACAAAGAGCCTTATTTCTCCGAAGCGGAAAAGGAGGATGCACGGCAAATCATCAAAACAGCAAGCCTCAATAAAGAGGGAATTGCGGAATTGGAAGAATTAAAAACACTGCTTACAGGGGAGCGTGTAAAACGTGAATCTGTAAAAGCCCAAAAAGACGCCGCATAACAATAACACGTTATTGTCTTAATCACATTTCAAAAAATATTTAAAAAACCAAAAGAAGAATTTAACCACTAACCTCACGAACATCACGAACTCTTTGTATGATTTTGTATTTTGTCCGTGTAGTTTGTGCGGTTCGCGGTTTGTATTCCTCATCTAACAAAAATTACAACATAAGGAGTTTCTATGAATGATATGTTTGAAGAATTCGATGAAGACCCGGATTACTTTGAAGACACATCGCCGTATGATGATTACAACTACAGAAACCATAGACCGCCCTGCCCTAACTGCGCTTCTGCAAACATAATCGCGCTTAACAAGAAATCAGTATTTTGCGCAAGCATTGCAGGAATCCTAGGCGGACTTATCACGGGCGCTATCGCGTTTATTTCACACTTTGGTAAAAAACAAACGGTAAGCGCAGCCGTAATCGGCATCTTTAGCGGAATATCGGTTGGCACCCGGTTTGGACAGTCAAAAAAGAACACAGCTTCCGAAAAGGTGTTTCTCTGCCTCGACTGTTTCCATTTCTTTAAAAGAGGCGAATTAAAGTTTCAGGAAAATCAATTGGAGAAGGAGTATTAAAATGTCTGAAATTAAAAGAACCCGGGAAAACGAAAATGAATTCGAACGCATACTGTTTGTATGCAAGGCGCGCTCAAATGCTGCAAGGTATCCGTTTGCCTCCGTCCTTCATGTAGAAAGGGGCATAACAGGGAGCCGTCTAATCGCAAGCGACGGACGGAGGCTTCATTTCGCGGAGATACGGACAAGAATCAAAAGCGGTGATTACAAACCTGTTATTACAAAAGATATAATAAAATTCGGAGAGCCTGTTACGGGTATAAGGTTTCCAAATTGGCGTAAAATAATACCGGATGAGCTGCTCAAAAAAGGCGAATTAAACCTTGCCGACACAGGACTTGGAAAAGATACAAAATTGACAGAGAGACTGTCTTTTGAGTTTAACAACTTTGTAAAGAAAACCGGAACGCTTGTCAATTTACGCTACCTAGAAGACCTGCCCAAAAAGGAATGGGTGTTTTTCAGTCAGAATAACAAACAGAAGGCGCTTGTTCTAAAACAAAAAGACGAACCCGATAAAGCGGTTGCGGTTATCATGCCGTTGGGTAAAGCCGCGTAAGAACATTCACCACTAGGGAGTATGACTTTAGTTTAAAGCATACTCCCTATTTTTACTGCGACACTAAAAGTCGTTTTGTCAGTACTACACTGGCAATGAAATTAAATTTATAAGGAGAACAAGAAATGAATATAGCAGTTACAATCAGTCAAAAAGAACTGGTCAGCGTGTTGCTCAATATAGCGGTTGTACGGCCTGTGTTTATATGGGGAGCGCCGGGTATCGGCAAGAGTTCGCTGGTGGAAAAGTTTGCTTCAGACTTGGGACTTCCCTGCGTGTCTTTATTGGGCAGTCAGTTGGCACCGGAGGACAAATCAACACTGCCCGGCTGATTTATGGTAGAACTTGTCAGAGACCTCCCGCGGCTTGCAGAAAAGAAAGCTGCAAAATAGGATGTGCGCGGTATGAAGAAAAAACAACAAAACCTAGCCGCAATTACAAATGAGGAGATATGGGGCTTGAACTGGACTCTTATAAAATTTATGCTCCCGCGTCTTATCCGGTTTCGAAACAAATTCAACAATCCAAAGCCCCCTGCTGTGTTCCTGAGTACGGTAAAGACGAATGGAAGAAAATACTGGATAAAATGATTTTTGCGTTCAAATACGAGTTAAATCAAGGTTGGGCTAACCCGGCGGAGTACGAAATGAAATTATACAAAGAGTATTTTACAGACGAAGTAAATGAGGATAACTTGGAAGACAAATGTAATGAAAAAAGTGATGAAGGTTTTTCGCTGTTTGGGAAATATTTTAACGGATTGTGGTATTGATATAAAACCGGAGGTTAACAAAATGGAAAATACAACAAATTTTATGCCGCCTGAA
>BNVA01000142.1 GCA_025997755.1 Spirochaetia bacterium
GTTATAGCCGGAATAGCCCTGTTCACAGGTCTATCACTGGTGTTCGTAACCTGTAGAGCCGACGCGCCAAATTATGAGGAAAACGCTACCGATTTCAAACCGATAGACACCAAACCATCAGATTATACAATTACATTCAAAAACGGCTGGGAAGATGTATTTTACCCCGGCGGCGCACCCGCAATGGAGGACGATCCTTACACAAATTACCGTATTAACTTGGGCGTAACACCTGCAACAATAAAAGCCGTTTACAACGCGGCTGAAAAATTAGAGTACGACGAAGCTGTAAAAAAGTATAACAAACTCTTAGCGGCATGGGAGGATTATACCGCACGCCGGGATAGCGGCGATCCGGACGCTGTCATACCCGAAGAAGACGCGATTGAGCCCGTAAAGCCTACGGCAACCCTGCCCTACTTCCCCGGCTCTTCCGCAATTGACGAAGACGGTGTAGAGCACAAATACGTCGGTAGACAGCCCGAGTGGGATTATCACACATTCATAGGGTGGGAAATCTATCCCGCATACCCGGATTCTTACGGCGCTTATGAACTAACCCTTAACGATGCTATAACAGCGAATGTTATAGCGGTGGCAAAGTGGGCGGATGCTCCCGCCCGTCCTTTCAAAGAAATCACGTTTCAAAAGGCGGACGGCTCCGGTGTTTTTGAAAAGCGTCTGGCAATTCCCACAAGATTCGCTTACGAACCTGACCTTGCAGGGACAGATAGTGTGGCATGGGATGATGACGATGACCCCAATACCGATCCTATCTATATAACTTACGATGAAGATAATGCAAAAAAGGACGGCGAAAATCCTATAATCTTAAAATATGAGGACTTTCAAATTAAGGCAACCGATGTGCTGGGCGGAACTATAACTCAGAACGAACCGCTTGAACCTGTTTTTGAGCGTGATCATTACATTGTCAATCCCGTTACTCCTTGGAAAGACTCAAAAGGAGCTGTTGTCATCGATCCGTTGGGAACGAATTTTGCCGACAACGCAATTATCTACCAGCAATGGTCGCCTAGACAATACGAAATTACGTTTAACGGCAACGGCATAGGCGATGCAGCCATTTTACCTTCACCGCTTACAGGTCTTGACGCCCCTACCGTTGCCCGAAGCGGTTTGGCAGGAGTGGGTCAACAGCTTCCACCTATTGCGGGAACTGTAACGGTTGATTCAACAAATTACACCTTTAGCTACTGGGTGGATAAACCTGAAGGCGGCAGCAGGTTCTACAACACAACAGAAATAACCGGTCATACCACGCTTTATGCCAAATGGGACGTTGTAGGCGGCATTCAATATGCTTTTGGTCATAATACAGGCGCAGTCCAAACATTTACGGTTCCCACAACCGGCACCTACAAAATTGAAGCATGGGGAGCGCAGGGCGGTAACAGCAACGGTGGTTTAGGCGGCTATTCTGCGGGGACTATTACCCTAAATGAAGGAGGAACGCTTTATGTCTATGTCGGTGCTAAAGGCGGTGCCGGAGGAGATATAGGTAACGGTAAAGGCGGTTTGGGCGGATACAATGGCGGCGGTAAGGGCGGTAATGGTGGCTCTGGTTTTGGTATTATATTCCCCGGCGGTGGTGGCGGCGGCGGCGCTTCCGATGTCCGTGTAGTGGGCGGCGCTTGGGATAATTTGAACAGCTTAAAATCCCGTATTATTGTTGCCGGCGGCGGCGGACTAGGTCCCCATAACACAGTTGCCGGCGCAGGCGGCGGAGAAAATGGCGGGGACAGTACCGGCGGCTATCAACAGATGGCAGACGCCACCCAGAACGACGGCGGCGATTTCGGCAAAGGCACGAATGGCGGCGATGGTAATGGACAGAACTCTGCCGCAGAAGGCCGCGGCGCAGGCGGCGGCGGTTACTATGGCGGCAGAGGCGCGCTGACAGGAGTTGGAACACTTCAATGGGGTTCAGGCTCCGGCGGCTCAGGCTACGTCAAAGGCTTACCGGCAACGCCCGGCCATTCAGCCATGATGTCCAATGCACCGGAATTTACGGGTTTAACATTTACAGGCGGCGTAACAACAGCCGGAATAAACACGGGCAACGGCAAGGTGGTTATAACGTATATTCCCGATTAAAAAATAGAGAACGGCTTACGATAATGAAGGCTAGGTACTATTCCCTAAGGGGATGGTACATAGCCTTCTTTTATTGTTAGACTGCGATTATTTAGGTTAAATTCGATTTAATCTCATAGATTAACCCCATAGACCTTATATCTTTTTCACCCCCAGAAGATCCAGATGTTTACCAATGTGCTTTACCAATGCCTGGGTGTAAAGATCGCTATGGGTTTTCCATAGTTTATAGAGCCTGTCCTTAAATGTGAAAGACCCGTCAGGATTTTTTTTACTCAGGATAAGACCGTAGGTGATATGTATAAGCTGTCTTGAATCATTGTTATTAAAAAGATCCGGCAGATCAGTATCTTTAAGAGTTTTTATGTCCGGTATTTTATTCAGGTCTGTGGTAACGTGATAATATTTTCTCGCTTCTTCAAAGGCGGAAGAAAGGGCGTATTCATGTATTTCACGATAGAGAGTCGGGTCAACCGCCGCAACGGTGCGCATTGCCTCTAGCCAGTTGGTTCCCGCAGTTTTGACGTGAAAAATGCCTCTGGTTTCTTTACCGATGGAGGGAAAGGTACTGAATTTGTCAGAACCCGAATGTATACTCAGCTTGTACTTAAAGTGCCGGGCTATCACCGCATGGATCTTTATCTCTTTTTCAAATTGAGCGAGGTCGCCTTTGTAGTCTATCCCCTTCTGGAATTCCCCGCAGAAGCGCGGTGCCATGGTGGCAAAGGAAACCCCAGCGTCTATAAGCTCTCCGGCGACAAAGTAATGCTGTAAGGGCGTGGTAGGGGCATCGGTTTCGTCTATGGAGATTTCAAAGTCCGCGCTGTACTTACCGTTCCCAAGGAATTGTTTATACATATCCGCCGCAAAGTCTATGGCTTCCCCGTAGATAGCAATGCAGTCGCCAAGCTCCGCCTCGGTAAAACTTAAATTAATACCCTCGCCGATGTCAAACTTTTTCCCCATGTACTTAGCGGTATATGATGACGGCAGGGAGGCGGCTCTTGTAGAGGGAGCAGGTTTAATATGCTCTGAACAGTCCAGTGTGATCATGGTGTAGCCCAGGGAAAGGGCGTATTCCACGTCTTTGGCCGTTTTAAGGTGATCCCCGTCTGCACCCCACTCCTTCTTAAAGCCCTCGCGGAATACCGCAAAGGTAACGGCGTCCAAAACATCTTCGTAGGTACGGTTGGTAAGCATAAGTTCCCGTATGGACTGCTGGGCAAAGACTGGATAGGCATCGTATTTGTCGAATAACCTTATATGTCCGTATGCAGCAATTCCAAGCCTATCCCCTACGCCAAAACTCCGGTCTTTGCGGAGCACACGCGACGGGGCGGTATGGGTAAATAGCTTGCGCAGAACGCTTGCGTTTTCGTGAGTCAGAGGCGCCTTGATCTTACCGTCACCTATTGCCTCCCCTTTAAAGTCTGATATATTCTTGGCAACAATAAAATCTTCATCGCCAAACTTTGCCATAAAAGCAACGCCGGAACCGGCAGAGTTGATCGATTTTTCGTAAGCATCACATCCTAAATAGTCCATATAAACCCCTTTACATTAATACACTAAATTCACGATTGCCTGTGAGAAGAATGGGACAAAAGTGAGAAGCATCAAACAAGTCAAAAGCAACAGATAGAACGGCACAGCCTCTTTTATAAAGGTGGCAACTTTACAGTTAGTGATCCCGCACGTTACAAACATCAGGGTTCCCATTGGCGGAGATATTGCGCCGATAGCATTATTGAAAATAAAAATCATGGCAAACTGAATATCGTCAATTCCGAATGCACGGGCAACCGGCACCAAAAGCGGCACCAACACAATCATGCTGGCATTGCCTTCAATAAACATACCCACGATGATCAGGAAAAAATTGATGATCAACAAAAAAACATACTTGTTGGAAACCGAGTTGATGATAAACTCAGTTAGATGTTGGGGTATCCGTTCACGAGTAAGTATCCATGCAAATGCCGAAGCCGCCCCTACGATCATCATGATGGACGCCGTGGTGGCAACCGTTTCTTTTATGGCTTGGAACAGATTCTTCCATCTAAATTCCCGGTAAATAATAGAAAGCAGCACCGCATAAATAATGGCCACCGAACCGGCTTCTGTGGGGGTAAAGATTCCCAGCCGAATACCGCCTATGATCACCACAGGGAGCAGCAGGGGAAATATGGCTTCGATAAAGGCTTTTTTCAAAGAGACCGTTTCCGACATTTCGTTGGTGTACTTTCGTTTTACCGAAATAAAGCCAACCATGATCATCATAGAAACACATAGGAGCAATCCGGGACCTATGCCGGCGACAAATAATCTACCGATAGAAACATTGGCAATGGAACCATAAATGATCA
>BNVA01000143.1 GCA_025997755.1 Spirochaetia bacterium
TTTTTGAATTTAACTTTTTAAGTTGTTGTTTTGTTTTTTTTTCTTCTAAATTTTTTTTTTTCTTCCGCAAAATTTAGCGGTTCGGCTCTACAGGTTACGAATACCAGTGATAGACCTGTGAACAGGGCTATTCCGACTATAAAGCACGCTATACGCTGCTTTTTGCTAATTTTAGAGGGCGCTACCCCCCCCCCCCCGCATTTTTTAATACTCATAAATTACTCCTTTAAAAAGAAAAAATGTTACAATGTAAATATACAATATTACCGGCAGGAAAGTAAAGAAAATTTTTTTTTTAGGCTTCAATGAGTTGAAGATGCCGATAATCAATGTAAAATGATCAAATCTGTGGTTAAATTTTTCATACTCATATTCGCGGCTGCATCCCCCTTATTTGCCGTAGGCGAAAAGACCGTTTCCTTAGGCGGTACTGCCGGATGGGAAAAAGTTATGGATATGCGCCGAATTGAGCAATTCAATGGGGCGCGTCCGGCTCCTGTTTTATTGCTTTCGTCAAAAGTAGAAAAGCAGGACGCAGAAACTCAGGATATGTATATTTCTTTTGATGAATCCGATCCTGCACGATGGAAGGATCACGCCCTGCATTATACGCTGCGCGCCGGAGGCAGCATTCAACGCGCGGACGGAAAGTGGGCGCGGCTTGGAGGCGGGGCGGCGGTATTCACAGGGCAAAGTTCAGTTTCAATGAATTCAGGCGGTGAGCCTCTGGTCATAACCGCAAACCGGCAGGACGCGCTGTTTCAAGCAGGACGGCGCTTAGGCAGTTGGAGCATTGAATTTTGGGTCTATCCTAACGGCATGGAAACCGGCGAAGAGCTGATTTCATGGACTGCCTCGGATCGTTCTGTAGGGAATGAACAAAGCTCCCGTGTTCAGACCATCATTTTAACGGTATATAAGAACAGGCTGCATTGGAATTTTACGAATTTTTTTATATCGCCTGATAATAGCAAGAGTCACAACGTTACGCTTGATGCTTCAAACCCGCTTGTTCCTAAGGAATGGAGCCACCACCTAATCCGTTTTGACGATGAGTCAGGTTTTTTTGAGTATCTTGTAAACGGAATTCCGGAAACATCAACTTTTGTTACCACCACGAAGGCTGAGGGCGGGGAAATTTGGAATGCCAGGGTAGGGGAGCGCGGTTATTTTATGCTTGGACAGCATTTTAACGGAATGTTTGATGAATTCCGTATTCATAACAAATTTGTAGAAATGCCCGCTATTAAACGCTACCCTGCGGAAGGCGGACGTTTTGAAAGTGTTCCGGTAGATCTGGGCGAGTGTAATAGTGCCATAGAACAAATCGACATATCGGGCGGCAGGGTGCGTATAAACGGTAAAAATATTCAGAATGAATTTGTACGTAACGGTAATTTTAATTTTGCCGATGATTCTCAAGTTCAGTTCTTCGCAAGAACCGCAAATACGGCAAGCGGCGTTGAAAAAGAAAAATGGGAACCTTTTAACGCAGGGCATCTGCGTTCACCGCTCAAGGGGCGTTATGTACAGGTTGGCGCCGTCTTATATCCGTCAGGGAACCTCGAAGCCACTCCATACATTGATGAAATAAAAATTGTCTACAAGAGCAAGGGACCGCCTAAACCGCCGCCGCGGGTAACGGCTATTGCAGGCGACCTGTCTGTTGAATTAAAATGGAAATTAAGCGAGGAACAGGATTTGGGCGGATATTTGGTTTATTACGGAACCGAAAGCGGAGTTTACTTTGGAGATGAAAGTCTGTCGGGCGCTTCCCCGATTGATGTCGGCAAACGCTCTTCTATTACCATTGACAACCTCAAAAACGGTACATTATACTATTTTGCGGTTAGCGCCTATGACAATATGGACTTTATGGTTCCAGGAGAGCTGTCACGGGAAGTTTCTGCTCGACCACTCAGGACGGCTGAATGAAAACCCCCAGGGTTATAGACGATAATAAAAACCTTGACTCTTTAGTCTCAAAGGCTGATGTTTTTGCATCTATTCCCTCTGCTCTGCCCGATTATGCAAAGGTTATTGATGTTTGTAAAAATCCTAATGTAAGCGCTATTGAACTGTATAATTTAATAAATGCAGACCCGTGTCTTACGGTTATTATGCAAAATCTGTTCATCTATTTGTATCCCGGTTCAATAAAGAAATTCACATCCTTGGAAAAAATAATAATTGCGCTTAACATAAACACGATAAAAAATGTTGCGCTTGACGGAGCAAAAGAATTTTCATCTTTAAAACATAAAGGCTCTGCAAAACTTTGGAGACAGTCGCTTATGACGGCTGTGTGTTCGTTGCTTGCGGCAAAAGAACGCGGTATTCAGGCGGGGCGCAGACAGGTTTACTGGACGGCAGGACTTATTTCCGGTCTTGGGAAGATAGAAAGTCTTAGCGCACCGTTGCATGATGTTGTACTCTATTCGTCAACTCAAAATGATTATAACGGCGAGTATGCAGACCTTGTGTATAACACGGCGGTTTCCGCGTTTTATGCAGGACAAATAATGAAAAACCAAGCAATAAAAAAACCGGATGAATCTGTTTTTAAAAAATTAAAAATACCGCCCGATTTTTTTGAAGCATTTAAAGATGATATAATTATTAAAACAAAAAAAATAGAAAATTTTATTTTGCCGGGGGCAATAGCTTAAAATGTTTTCGATACGTTTTTGGGGCGTGCGCGGCTCTATTCCTTGTCCCGCAAATGAAACCACTGTTTACGGCGGTAATACAACCTGCATTGAAATACGCGCCGATGACAAATTGGTGATTGTTGATTTTGGTTCCGGCATAAGATTGTTAAGCGGCAGTATCATGGAAAACGATTTTAAAAAAGGAGATATAGACGCCGATGTCTTTTTATCTCATACCCACTGGGATCATATTGTAGGTTTTCCGTTTTTTGTTCCGCTTTTTTTACCAAAGTCAAAAATCCGCATATACGGACCGTTTCTTCCTTCCGGTGAAAACCTTGAAACTATTTTTAAAAATCTTACATCGTATAACTACTGGCCTATTAGCCTGAGCGAATTATCTGCTCAAATAAAATTTAAACAGATACACGAACAAACCATAAATTTAGGCAATGGCTTAAAAGTAACAAGCAAGTACTTAAACCACCCTGTAATATGTTTAGGCTACCGTTTTGAATATCAAGGCAAGTCTATTGTTACGGCTTTTGATACCGAGCCTTATTGGAATCTTTTTCCAACGGATAAAAATGATCCGTTTTACAACGAAGACGCCGCACTTGAAAGTAAGCGTGTTGTAGACGAAGAAAATAAAAAAATATTAAAATTCATTAAAGATGCCGACATTGTCGTTTACGACAGCGCGTATACGGAAGATGAATACATAAACGGTAAATTGAATTGGGGACATTCTTCCTACGAAAACGCTATCGAAACAGGGGCAAACGCCAATGTAAAAAAGATAGCTTTATTCCACCATGATCCTATAAGAACAGACAAAGCATTAAACGAAATAGAAAAAAAGTACTGCGCCCGGAAAACAGGAATGCCTGAAATAGTTTTGGCAACAGAAGGTCAAATACTGGAAGCGTAGAATTAACACACGAGGTGTTTTGTGTTTTTTGAAAAAAAGGATTTCTCAAATTGTATAAGACTTGCTCTTTTATGGTGTATTTTGTTTTATTTTCCTCCAATTCTGCCTGCCGTAAAAAATATTGCTTTTTACTTATCCGGCATAATCAAAACAAATAACGATAACGATAACGGTGTGGGCGGCGCGGTATACTCCGAAGATCAACTGCAGGAATTTGCGGTTCAAAACGGCAGCATGGACAATGAAATTATTGAAGGCATACCGGAGCCGGAAGAATTTTCCGCTCCGCAGATGCTGCTCTATTCGGCGTACAAAATTCAACCGGGTGATATGATAGGCATTATAGCGCCGAACTTCGGACTTAATCAGGACACGCTTATCTCCGTAAACAATATTTCCAACACGCGCTCAATACAAGTTGGTAAAACGTTAAGGATTCCAAATCAAGACGGCGTTATGCACAAAGCATCTGAAAATGAAACTCTCGAAAAAATAGCGCAGGATTACGG
Organism: Spirochaetia bacterium; assembly: GCA_025997755.1. The sequence goes on from BNVA01000143.1 coordinate 4,092, forward strand.
AATTACTGTTTCGTCAATAATATTTACAAATGAATTATTTTCATCAAAAGTTAATCCGGGAAGTACGATTTTTATACCCGGGGCAAAACTAGACTCAACAAAATTGCAGGAAATAAACGGCGATCTTTTTATATGGCCTATAAGCAGCAGAAGAATTACATCACTTTACGGTTACAGGCGGAGCCCGTTTACAGATGCGCGTGTTTTTCACTCAGGACTTGATATAAGCGCAAACACAGGCGTTCCTGTAAAAGCCGCCATGTCCGGCAGGG
>BNVA01000144.1 GCA_025997755.1 Spirochaetia bacterium
TTAGTAGACAGATAAATCATGATTTATTGTTCGCAAACGTATAGTAAAATATGATTTTTTTTATTATTTATGTAAAAATTTGCTTGCAAATTTTAAATTTCCGTTGTAAGATTGGAACTGTAAAAAGAATTTGAAATCAGTTCATCTAACGCTCAATACAACAGTGCGTTTGAAGAATTATTGCGGCGTTTCGGTCTAACAGAGGGTATAAACAAGAGAAAAGACGGGTTTAGTTTTAATTATAACGGCATTATACAAAAAGCCCTGCGATGGACAAAAGAGAACTACAAAAATATTTTTTGCGTTACGGACGTTTGTATGTGCGAATACACCAGCCATGGGCATTGCGGAATACTGAACGGTGAATATGTTGATAATGACAAAACGCTTGACGCGCTTGCAAAGATTTCCGTGTCTCATGCAGAAGCCGGTTCCGATATGATTGCCCCCAGCGATATGATGGACGGACGTATTCTTGCGATACGGCGGGCGTTAGACGCCGCTGATTTTTGCAACACGCCTATAATGTCATATTCATCAAAATTCGCTTCGGCATTTTACGGACCATTTCGTGCGGCGGCGGATTCCGCGCCCGCATTCGGCGACAGAAAGACATATCAAATGGACGGACACAACGGCAGAGAGGCGTTAAACGAAACGTTGATCGACATTGAAGAAGGAGCGGATATTGTAATGGTTAAACCGGCGCTCGCCTATCTTGATGTTATCAAAACGGTAAAAGAAAATGTCAATGTTCCCGTTGCGGCGTACAGCGTAAGCGGCGAGTACGCGATGATCAAAGCGGCGGCAAAAGCCGGTTTTATTGACGAAGAAAATATAATCTGCGAAAGCGCGGTGAGTATTTTCCGTGCCGGCGCAGATATTCTTATAAGCTACTACTCGGCGGAGCTTGCCCGCTTCATCGGCGAAGGGCGCATAGGCTGATCATTTACCACATTTTTTGGAATTTCATTTTTCGATAAAAACCCATCCCGGCACAGTACTTACTTTAGGATCGTAACTAAAATCATAAAATTCTACCGGACGCTTATTTTTATCAAAAACAATTATCCGGTTATATTTTTTCTCGATGAACAGTTGTTTAAAAGTATCTTCCGGCTGGTAATATGCATAAAACTTATTGCCTTCCTGATAAGAATAAGATCCAACTCTCCCATGGAAGGGTTCATAAAATACTTTTTCTTTGCCTATATAAAAAAAATTTTTTTCTGTTGCGCAGCCATTCAACAAAGCAGTACAAAAAACAAAATAAACCACAGCGATCACAAAGTACACGGAGTTTTTAAGATGAATTATTTTTATTTTCTCTGTGTACTCTGTGCTGCCGGTGGTTGAATTCTTCATTTTGCAAAGGCTTTTTCCAGAATCGAATCGTCGGGAGCTTTTGTAAACGCCGAAACAACCGGCACTATTATAAACGGAACCAGTATTGCAATGGATGCGGCAAGCGGCGAACGGGAAGCGCCCAGCGTAAAAAACAAGACTATCTCGGTAATTAAGCCGCCTATAAGTCCGCAATATGCCGACACCTTTGTCGCCTTTTTCCAGTAAAGTCCGTAAATGTAAGGAGCCGCAAACGCGCCTGAAACCGCGCCCCAGCTTAACGACATAAGGTATACAATTATGCTTATTTGGAAGCGTGAAACAAAATAGGACACAATGATAAACAACATTGAAAGAAAGCGTATCATTGCGGTTGAACTTTGTTTGCCTGTGGTATCGTTTGTTTTAACCGGATAAAGATCGATAGCGACCGATGATGATGATATGAGTACAAGCGACGACAAAGTTGACATCGACGCGGAAAGAACAAACAGAAGGATCAGCGCCATAAGAATTTCCGGTAAATTCTGCGTAAGCAAAGTGGGGACTATAAGGTCAAACAAAATTTTACCGTCCGCGCCGCGCGGTATGCTCTCCAGCGTAAAGAAAATGTGAGAAGCGCTGCCTACAAAATACGCGCAAATGCCGATTATCGCGGCGAATAACGTTGTCGCAACAATCGCACGCGGGATCACCTGCTCATTTTTTATTGCGTAGAATTTCTGCGTCATCTGCGGCAAGCCCCATGTGCCGAAACTTGTCATAAACACAAGCGGTACAATCTGTAAGAAGCCGGGCTTGTTTGCTATGTGTGAGTCAAAACCGGAAGCTATGCCGCTTACCGACGCGGCAAGTCCGCCTCCCTTCTGCACAATAACATAGAGCATAGCCAGCGCACCCACTATCATAAGAAGACCTTGAATAAAGTCTATTATCACTATGGCGAAGTAACCGCCCAAAATCAGGTATACGCCGGTAAAGGCTATCATCAGCAAAAGAGCTATGTCGTAAGGTATGTGAAAAACCGTCTCGAAAAGGTGCCCAAGTCCCTTGAATATTGATGCCGAGTATGGCAGCAAAAACAAAAAGATAATCGCCGCCGCTATCGGTTTAATGTGTTTTGCCCCGTAACGTTCTTGCAGATAGCCGGGCATTGTCATAGCGCCCAGATTCTGGGTTTGTCGGCGGGTGCGTTTTGCAAGTACAATCCACGCCAGCATGGAACCGATCAATGCGTTGCCCACCGCAATCCACAGGCTGTTTAATCCCAGCAGCCAGCCCTGAGTTCCCGCGAAGCCTATAAAAATGACTGCGGAAAAATAAGTTGTACCGTAGGCAAAGGCAGAAACCCAAGGTCCCATTTGCCTGCCGCCCAAGAAAAAATCACCCAAGGTTTTGGTTTTTTTAAGCCCCCAAATACCTATTACGGTAACCATCGCAAAGAAAGCAACAAGTAAAACGATATAAACACTCATTTAACAAAACTAATTTAAAACCCAATAAAAGATCAATAGGCGGGACGGGAAGGCGCTTACTATCGAAAGACATTCCAGTGCCGGCGTTCAATAATATGTATTTGATTATAGGCGCTTTCAAGATCATCCCAAGGCCCGCTTTTTTGTAATTCGATTAAATCTCTATCTTCATAAGTACGAATTATATGTTGAAGCTCTAATTTATCATCCCTAATATATTTTAGTTTTAAAACATCTGTGTTTTGAAGCAAGACAATAAAAGCGATAAGTTTTAATCCGTTTACCGCTATTTGCTTTATCCTGCCACTTCTGCCGTCCTTTATAAATTCGGTGTAAATTATCATTATCAAACCAATAATGATAAACATAGTAAATATTGTGTAATGAGAGGCTAATGCAACCCATGCGCTCTCTTGACCATGATCAATAGTGAGTACAATACAAAATATAAATCCAAATATAACAAGCAGTGCGGGAAAAACATTTTCCTGTAGCCTTTTATGCCTTATAAGATATATACATATAAGAATAGTTACTACAAATATCATCAATCCCACTATCAAAAATATAATAGCCTCAAATATACCGGCTACATGAAAACTAAGTGAAGAACCTAATGATGCAAAAAAGAAAACTATATGCGCTATTATGTTTTTACCGGTATGTGGTAACGAAAAATCAGGAGGGAAATGAAAATCATAAATAAGAATGGTAAGCGCTATAAATAATAAAATAATTATGTAATGAAACAATCCTTTCTCTTTATTTGAAATTGATAGCAATATTAGCAAACAAAGAATGGATGGAAAAACAAATAATCCTTGTAATGACGAAAATGACGATATAATCCCACACAATATTGATACAACTAAATATATATTTTTCTTATCAATTCTATGCAGATAGAAAAAATAAAAACTCAAAACGGTAAAACACGAAACAACCGCAAGGTGTACCAAGACACCCATAAGAAATATGTTCTCAACTACTAAATTAAAACAACAAAAACCAAGTAATAATTGCAGAAAAAGTTTTTGCTTATTGCCCCTTTCCGAACTCTCCGGTATTAAGCGTTTCAAATAACAAAGAATAGTTATGTATACAATAATTTCCAATAAATATGAAATATACATATTTACCTTATTATTCAAATGCGACAGGAGACCACTTGCTAAAAAAATGAGTCTTGGGAAGAACATGAGATGGACAACATGTTTGGCGCGGAGTGCGTCTAATGAAATTCCATTTGTTAAAACATCATCAATGAAATTGGGTAATAGCCAGTCATCCATATATAAGACATTTACGCCGCTGTAGGTAACGATCATAAACCCGAAAATTACAGGTGTTATAATTAAAAACAAGTGAAATAAAGTGGAACGGTTGGACAGTAAAGAAATCTTTTTGAAAAAATCGTGAGCCAGACTTAAAAAATACACTATAAGCATTAAACATCCTGATAATCCAAGCATTGCAAGTCTGTTAAAATTATCGCTCCATGTAGAATCTTTTGACAAAAAACTTTCCAGAC
>BNVA01000145.1 GCA_025997755.1 Spirochaetia bacterium
AAGAATCACCGTTCCGTTTTCTACCCATGGCAGGAGAGCATCCTGCTGCGCTTTATTCCAGCGGTGAACTTCGTCAACAAACAAAATTGTTCTTTTACCGTATAGTCTTAGTTTTTCTCCGGCACGGTCTATAGCATCACGAATATCTTTTATTCCCGAAAGAACAGCGTTAAGACTTTCAAACCATGCCTTCGTAGAATTAGCTATAACCCGCGCAAGACTTGTTTTTCCCGTGCCGGGCGGCCCGTAAAGAATTATCGAAGATAATCTGTCTGCCTGAATGGAACGGCGCAGGAGTTTACCTTCGCCTACTATGTGATCCTGCCCTATAATTTCGTCTAACACCTGCGGACGCATACGATCGGCAAGCGGCGTCTGTTTATTTTGCTGCGCCGAAAACAACTCGTCCATTAACTTAACAGCTTTATCGGCGCAGACTGCTGCCGCGCTGTAAACTATTCGGCATTCCAGACACCTTCTGCGTTGTCGCCATCCGCCCTGTATGACCACAAACCGTTTTTTTGGGTGGAAGCGAAAACAACAGGCATTTTGGAAGATCCGCTTGCATTGACTCCCCTAGGCTGCGCAATGGATCGTATAACGTATTTTTCTAACTGTGATTTGTATTTATCCTTGTCAAAGACTGAGGAGTCCGGACTTAGATCGCCCGGCTCGTAAAAATCCCCAAAATTTACTTTGCCCGATATTATTCTTAACTCCCGGTAACCATAATTGTTTACGCCGCCGTTTATGCCCACAAGCAGCAATGGATTTGCCGCTCCGGTTTTTTCCCATACGCAGATTGCGCCGGAGAGAGAAACGCCTTTGTTGTGCCGTGTTACAGTTGATCCATTTATATCCAGCAGTCCATGGCTGCTAGTTACGGCTATCACCGAGCTGCCTATTTTTGAATCTGTGAACAGAGCTATAACGGCAATATTTTCTGTGCCTTCTAACGGACGGACAGAAGTTAGTCCGCTAAAGATACCCGCCGTAGCCGTAGCGAACAGGCTACCGGCAACCCCGCGCAGCTCAAAAGCCGCGTTGCCTGTTTTTTTCGCATCCCATGAACTGCCGCCTAATTGGAGTATCGCGTACTCCTCGGTACCTGATTTTCGCGCTGCGGCGAACAAGCCGCTTGAGCTTCCGAAAATGGATTGAATTCTGTCGTAACCTGTAGGATTTCCTACAGCGGAAGAATCTTTATGTTTGTAAACGGTAGAAGAATTTTCTTCTACCTGCAAAACGTAAAGCTCGCTACCTGCAAAAGCAACATCATAAACACTGCTTGGAGATGAAATATTTGACCAGCCGCTTCCGTTAAAATACCAGAGCTTGCCGTTTGCAACATAAAGTGAAACCCCGTCGCTGCCTCTGGCAATTTTTGAGGGTGAACCGTTAATCGTAGGTTCTTTTGGTTCTACTTCTTTTGATACAAGAAAAAAAATAGGATCCTGATTACAGGTAACAAAAAGCGGGAAAAATAAAAACCAAACAAACTGTTTTAAGTACTTCATCATAAAACCTCAAATCTTAGAAATGATAACGCGCGGCTAACGTTATCTCAAAAAAATTACCATAAGCATCTCTTGCGCTGTCATTTGTCCACTGTGGTACCCACCACCAAGCCGCGTTCACCCCGAATGACCAATCGGGACTAAACCGGAAAAAACCGGAGGCTTGCGGTTTCAAATAAAGGCAGTACAAATTATATGTTATGTATTGTTCCGTTATACCGCCTATTGTAAGCGAAAACGGAAATTCAAACCGTTTATATACAAATTGATAACCGACTTTTACGCCTATCGGTATAAAAAACAGAAAGTTTTTTGAGAGTGTCTGTGAAAAAGTTCCCTGCAATTCGGCTCCAACAAAAGTATTAGGATCCAAAAAATATGAGTATGATAAAGCGCCGTTTCCGCCTACGATCATATTTGTGGGTATCTGTTTTCCATCTTTGTCGGTAATGAAAAGCGGTAGAAGAACCCCCATATTTATGGCAAAAATTTGATCTCCCCTTGTGTACATAGAATCGTCGGTACCCCGCCAAATGGAGCTTATGGGAGGTCTATTTCCACCCTGCGAATCCTCATCATCGTCTTCCTCTTCGTCCTGACAAAACGAGGGCAGCGTTATGAAAGTTAAAAAAATAAGAAATAAAACCAGCTTTAGGCCGTTTTTGGGGGACATAATCTTCTCCTGCAACACAAAACGCTCACTCTTATAACAGGTTACAACAAATTCCAAAAATAGTTAAGGGCGGGGATACCGGTTTTGGACGGCAGCCGCCGTTTCCTTGGCGCTTCTTTGGGTTTTGAACATTGCCTCTAATTCTTCCCGCAGAATTTTTTCAAGCTCCAAGCTGTTTGGAAAAAACTCGTACTCATAAATAAATTCCCCTGATTCGCAAATATCCCGCAGCTTTACAAGGTTTACATCATCGTTTGAGGCGGCATCCTCAAAATTTATGTTGGCGGCAAGAAATGAAAGAAAAGCCGCCGCCGCATCTTTATGGTTTGAGGCTGCCGGAATTCCTACATTCCAATTTTCCGCGTTAAAAAACGGTTTGCCGTAATAATTATCCGCAGCGGGAACAGTTGTAACGCTAAAGGAAATTCCGCTTTTATTACGGATGTTTTTAATATCGTTTGAAGATGAGATCATCATAGCAGCCCTGCCCGAATTAAAAAATTCAAGTTTTTTATCTTCTGCGTTTTGCGGAAAATTAGAATTGACAAGGTTTTCGTTATGCAGGGTTTTAAACAAATCAAATGTTTCAACTATGGTCTGTGATTGAAAATCAAATTCTTTTTCAGGATCAATTCCCGACATCAATATCCAAGGAAAAAAACTGCTGTAAATATTATAACCCGCATAAAACGGAATCATATTTTTCCCTTTTAAACGTCTGCAGAATTCAATAAATTCGGAGCGGGTTTTTGGCGGACGGTCGAATCCTTCATCTGCAAGAATATCAACATTGTAGTAGAGCGCATTGGGAAATGAAGCTAACTGCAGACTGCTGCCATTAATTCCATAGGCGCTTAGGTCTGTCCACAATTCACTGTTGTTAAGATCGTTAAACCAAAGAGGATCAAATGCCGCTAAGTCCGGGATAATATTTTTTTTATTATCTTTTGTCTTTTGTTCGCTTTGAATCGGAAGTTCGTTAATACTTTTTTTTATGGCATCACGCGGCAGGGTAACAAGGTTTATCTTTATTCCGGGATTTTCTTCTTCAAAAGTTTTTATTAAGGATGTTAAGTCGTCTTGATTCGTATCAAGTTCACCCCACCATTGATAGAATGATATTTCGGTTTCTGAAAAACTAGATTTGTCTCTTAAAGAAACAGCTATTATTGTTATAAGCACTATGAGAGCGGCAGCAAATAATAACTTGTCGTATTTTTTCATTTTAGTATCTAGTCGCCGGAAATGCAGTTGCCGCCGCTTTTATACGCTTTATGACAAAGTTCAAAAGTTTCTTTTATCACAGTCTTTACTTCCGATTCATTAGTAACCGGCATTATGCCCATACTGATTTTAATTTTAAACTTGTCATTTTTATACTCAAACGTAAATGTTTTAACAGCATTTAAAATACGCTCCGCAACGTGCATTGCATCATCTTTAGAACAATCCCTTAAAATGACGGCAAAATCATCGCCCTGAAGTCGCGACGGAATATCCTGATGCGATATGCTTTTACGCAGTATTTTTGAAAACTCCAACAGTACATTGTCGGTTGCTTCCAATCCGCCCGTTTCTTTTACTAAGTGAAAATCGTCTATATCAATATACAAAAGACTGTTTTTTATATCTAAACGCTTGCTGTTTGCGATCAATACTTCAAGCCGTGTGTAAAATGCTTCTTTGTTTGCAAGCCCTGTAAGAGCATCAAAATTTTCATGGTAATTAACCGCTGCCGAAAGCTGCTTTATCTTACTAATGTCGCGGAACACAACGATAAAACCGGATAGCGTACCTGTATCATCAAGAATACGGGCTATGCATCCGTCTATTACTATTGTAGATCCGTTTGTATTTCTAAGAACCGCATCATAAAAATAATTTGGGCGTCCGCTGGTCGGCAGAGCGCCGGGTATCAAAGGCAGTAAGTTGCGGGTATCAACAAATTGAAAAACATTATTGATTTTTTTTCCTTCCGCCAATTCTTCGCTCCTGCCGCTCATACG
>BNVA01000146.1 GCA_025997755.1 Spirochaetia bacterium
TTCGGTAAATTATCGGGTTTTGGTCTTTTAGGTATGAACGGGGAAAAACAAGTACAGATCGTTATGCCTGCGGAAAAACTTGTAAACGGACGTCCGTCATCAGGACCTGCGGCAGAGTATTTTGCCGTTGTACGCGGACTTCTTGATAAGGCTGCAGGCAGCAGCGGGTGCGGCGGCAATACTGCGTCAACCGGTGCGGATACTCAGTCAACAACGGCGCTTTTGGCGGAAAACATTCTTTCGCCGGAAGAAAAAAAGGCAATAGCGGGAATAGCAAAAAAACGCGGTGCGGCGGATGCGGCGTTTAGAATTGTAGAAAAGGAAACGGTCTACTTTGTTTTTTCGCCGGAACACGATGCTTTGTCGGATGAATTGAAAAAAGCCGGAATTTCCGGCGAAGAAGTCGGCACGCTAACGCCTGAGATGCTGGAAACAGGCTCTTGGAAGGGTAAGAGTTTTCGTTCTTACAACGTTAATGTTCCGCCAAGCCGTGTAACTCCGGGCAGATCCAACGCATATTCTCAATTTTTGGAAAATACCAAGGATAAATTGGTCGGGTTGGGTTTTGAAGAGTTTGACGGGCCCCTTGTAGAGACCGAATTTTGGAATTGCGATGCCCTCTTTATGCCGCAGTTTCATTCGGCGCGTGATATTCACGATGTTTATCATATAGAAAACCCCGTTGCCGCAAGAAAAATTGACGAGCCGTGGCTTTCAAATGTTGCGGGCGCTCACGAATCCGGCGGAAAAACCGGCAGCCGCGGCTGGAGTTATGCCTTTGACAGAGAGTTTACAAAACGCCTTATCCTGCGTAGTCAAGGCACGGTAATGTCGGCAAAAACTTTGCCGCACGCTAAGATACCCGGAAAGTACTTTGGTATGTTACGCTGCTTCCGTTACGACAAGGTTGACGCGACACACCTCTCGGACTTCTATCAAACGGAAGGCATAGTCTTAGGCGAGGATGTAAACCTGCGCACCTTACTTGGTATGCTGGAAATGTTCGCCATAGAGGTTGCCGGCGCAAAAGAAGTCAAATATGTTCCCGGTTATTTTCCGTTTACGGAACCATCCGTCGAGGTTCATATCAAACACCCGCAGCTTGGCTGGTTTGAACTTGGAGGGTCGGGAATATTCCGCCCGGAAGTCAGCGAGTCGTTGGGTGTTCATGTGCCTGTTGCCGCTTGGGGCATAGGCATAGATCGCATGGCGCTTATGGCTTTAGGATTAAACGATCTACGTGAGTTGTTCAGCTATGATGTTGAAGGTGTACGCTTGCGTCGGCGCACTTGACAGGATTTTATATTGTGTTTTATAATATGAATGATTTGTTTTTGAACAATGTAGAGAGTTGTTGAGATTCTAAAAAACAGATAACGAGGAGCTTATGGATATCCAACTGCAAGAGCTAATTGAAAAAATAAAGAAGGATGGGATCGAGTCCGCCTCGGAAGATGCTGCTCGTATCAGGTCGCAGGCTGAGGCTGAGGCTAAACGTATAGTCGATGACGCAAAATAAAAAAACTACCTTGTTATTCAGAAATATGTGTCATCTTGAAATGCAAAAAATATCAGCTGTAAAATCAATACCGCATAACGATGTGGCAGTTCCGTTTTTAAAATTTCCCAACTGCATCTACGTTTTTTTAATCCCGGAATAAAAATATGAGCTTGATGCCGGTATGAATGTTCACTATATGAGCTCGTCCTGGATATAATTTTGGAAGGATATTTTTGTAGGCTGTCCGGGCTGGGATCCGGTTACGGCGCGTATGATGTTAGGTGTAAACGATAAAATAGTAATTCTTGATACGGGCTGCGTTACTCTGAGCGAAGAAGATATTTTTGAAATATTTGATAATATCCAGCTTCCGATAGAGGTTGAAAAGATAACCCTTGATTATTTCAAAAACATGATTTTTGAATTGTGCGTAAAGGCGCTTAATCCTTAGGACGGCGGAAGAATTTTCCGGCAAGCCGTTCTGTTTTTAAAATATTTATGAAAGCTAACGTATCTATTTCCCGTGATAAAACCCACCACGATGCTACATCATTCAAAGGCATAGGACGCTACAAAATGTCGGAACGTACAATGCTGTATTCCGTTGTCGCTGCAAATGATGTCCATGAACTTGTATCGGCAATACGGGAAATAGATACGTTAGCTTTCATAAATATTTTAAAAACAGAACGGCTTGCCGGAAAATTCTTCCGCCGTCCTAAGGATTAAGCGCCTTTACGCACAATTCAAAAATCATGTTTTTGAAATAATCAAGGGTTATCTTTTCAACCTCTATCGGAAGCTGGATATAATCAAATATTTCAAAAATATCTTCTTCGCTCAGAGTAACGCAGCCCGTATCAAGAATTACTATTTTATCGTTTACACCTAACATCATACGCGCCGTAACCGGATCCCAGCCCGGCCCGCCTACAAAAATATCCTTCCAAAATTTTATCCAGCCCGCGCTCATATAGTGAACATTCATACCGGCATCAAGCTCATGTTTTTTTTCCGGGCTTAAAAAAACGTCGATGCAGTTGGGAACTTTTAAAAACGGAACTGCCACATCGTTATGCGGTATTGAGTTTACGGCTGCTATTTTTTGCATTTCAGGATGACACATATTTCCGTATAACAAGGTAGTTTTTTTATTTTGCGTCATCGACTATACGTTTAGCCTCAGCCTCAGCCTGCGACCTGATACGAGCAGCATCTTCCGAGGCGGACTCGATCCCATCCTTCTTTATTTTTTCAATTAGCTCTTGCAGTTGGATATCCATAAGCTCCTCGTTATCTGTTTTTTAGAATCTCAACAACTCTCTACATTGTTCAAAAACAAATCATTCATATTATAAAACACAATATAAAATCCTGTCAAGTGCGCCGACGCAAGCGTACACCTTCAACATCATAGCTGAACAACTCACGTAGATCGTTTAATCCTAAAGCCATAAGCGCCATGCGATCTATGCCTATGCCCCAAGCGGCAACAGGCACATGAACACCCAACGACTCGCTGACTTCCGGGCGGAATATTCCCGACCCTCCAAGTTCAAACCAGCCAAGCTGCGGGTGTTTGATATGAACCTCGACGGATGGTTCCGTAAACGGAAAATAACCGGGAACATATTTGACTTCTTTTGCGCCGGCAACCTCTATGGCGAACATTTCCAGCATACCAAGTAAGGTGCGCAGGTTTACATCCTCGCCTAAGACTATGCCTTCCGTTTGATAGAAGTCCGAGAGGTGTGTCGCGTCAACCTTGTCGTAACGGAAGCAGCGTAACATACCAAAGTACTTTCCGGGTATCTTAGCGTGCGGCAAAGTTTTTGCCGACATTACCGTGCCTTGACTACGCAGGATAAGGCGTTTTGTAAACTCTCTGTCAAAGGCATAACTCCAGCCGCGGCTGCCGGTTTTTCCGCCGGATTCGTGAGCGCCCGCAACATTTGAAAGCCACGGCTCGTCAATTTTTCTTGCGGCAACGGGGTTTTCTATATGATAAACATCGTGAATATCACGCGCCGAATGAAACTGCGGCATAAAGAGGGCATCGCAATTCCAAAATTCGGTCTCTACAAGGGGCCCGTCAAACTCTTCAAAACCCAACCCGACCAATTTATCCTTGGTATTTTCCAAAAATTGAGAATATGCGTTGGATCTGCCCGGAGTTACACGGCTTGGCGGAACATTAACGTTGTAAGAACGAAAACTCTTACCCTTCCAAGAGCCTGTTTCCAGCATCTCAGGCGTTAGCGTGCCGACTTCTTCGCCGGAAATTCCGGCTTTTTTCAATTCATCCGACAAAGCATCGTGTTCCGGCGAAAAAACAAAGTAGACCGTTTCCTTTTCTACAATTCTAAACGCCGCATCCGCCGCACCGCGTTTTTTTGCTATTCCCGCTATTGCCTTTTTTTCTTCCGGCGAAAGAATGTTTTCCGCCAAAAGCGCCGTTGTTGACTGAGTATCCGCACCGGTTGACGCAGTATTGCCGCCGCACCCGCTGCTGCCTGCAGCCTTATCAAGAAGTCCGCGTACAACGGCAAAATACTCTGCCGCAGGTCCTGATGACGGACGTCCGTTTACAAGTTTTTCCGCAGGCATAACGATCTGTACTTGTTTTTCCCCGTTCATACCTAAAAGACCAAAACCCGATAATTTACCGAA
>BNVA01000147.1 GCA_025997755.1 Spirochaetia bacterium
TGCTCCTCAATAAATCTTTCTGTCCCATCGCTATTCTGCCAGCCATCTTTGCCTCCCATCTAATCTTACCAGAGGGGGACATTTCTATTGATTTATTAAGGGGACATTATCACTGATTTTTAACAGCTAAAAGAAAAGGAGGTGGTGTCGGCGTCAGTAGGCAGGACCATAATCGAAATTGTAGCCGATTTTGAGAGCCGGTTTGAAATAAAGCCCGCTTGTTATGTTCCTCTTATAATTGACAAAAAAATCCCTGGAATCGAGGGGGTTTTCAGCCGCGACGCTTAGTGAGTCGCCGAAACCCAGTCCCCAAATACCAATATCGCAGCTCAAATTAATAAAAAATCCTCTTCCTGAGTTTTTAACTACGGGCTGAATGGAAACATTAGGTCTTATTAAAAGACCGATAGAGTACCCTTCCAATCCATGGATCACATAGTCTCTCTCAGGTTTTGCATCTGTGGTGTGTTTAATCTTTAGATTTTGATTGTTCACATCAACCTTGTAATAGGCGCCGACAACTCCTACATCAAGTCCTATTCCAAATCTATCGCTTATCGGAAAACTCCCTTTTAGTAAAAATGCTGCCGACGGATTGTGGGCTTTGCTGATCTCATCATAATCCGTTTTTGCGTTAGTTGCGAAGTTGTAATTTACATCAAGCCCTATTCCAAAGTAACGAATAAAAAAAAACCCGAATTCCAAATCCACAGAAAATTGACTAATTTGAAAGTTCCCGTTGATTTTACCGGGATTACCGGCAAGACTTGTAACTTCCTCTATTTTGAAGGAATTCATTCCGCCGCCTAAGCCGCCCTGGATAAAAAACCCTTGCTGTGAAAACGCCGCAAAAGAAACATTGAGTATGATAAGGGAAAATGTAATTTTTTTCATATAACAATAAAAATCTAAAGTAGTTTATGTAAACTGTCAATTGCTTGTTTTTCAGCTAAAAGGGCAAAGTTAGAAGGCATCACCGTAACCGAAGGTGTAGCCGATTTTGAGAGCCGGTTTAAAGTAAAGCCCGCTTGTGAATTTCCTCTTATAATTATCAAAAAAAAACCTGCGATCGTTAGGCTTTTCAGCCGCGATGCTTAGTGAATCGCCGAAACCCAGTCCCAAAATACCAACATCGCAGCTCAAATTAATAAAAAATCCTGTTTCTTTAGGGTGAAAGGAAATATTGGGTCTTACTAAAACACCTATAGAGTACCCTTCTAATCCATGGATCTTATAGTCATCAGTATCTTGTAAATCTGTGGGGTGCTTAGTCTGTAGATTTTGATTATCAACATCAATCTTGTAATAGGCGCCGACAATTCCGGCATCAAGCCCTATTCCAAGTTTATAGCTTACCGGGAAATTCAATTTTAATAAAAATGCTGCCGACGGATTGTTGGCTTTGCTAATCGCATCATAATCCGTTTTTGTGTTACTTACGATATTATAATTTACATCAAGCCCGATTCCAAAGTAACGGACAAAAAAAACGCCGAATTCCAAACCCACAGAAAATTGAGTAAGTTTAAAGTTTCCGTTGATTGTATCACCGGCATGGTTTGCAACTTCCTCTATTTTGAAGGAACTCTGTCCGCCGCCTACGCCGCCCTGGATAAAAAAACCCTGCTGTGAAAACGCCGCAAAAGAAACGTTGAGTATGATAAGGGAAAATATAATTTTTCGCATATTATATAAAAAATTACTGCAATTTATATAAAATGTCAATGTTTTTGTGATTTTTTGATGATTTTCCCTTGATTTAATCCAAAAATTATTTAATATTGTGAATACATATAGTTAATGTGCGTGTCTTAAATGAGGAGCGGTGAATGAAAAAGGTTATTATTTTTGCATTATTGTTGAGCGGTGGAATGTTGATGGCACAGGAAGACGCGGAAGACTCCTCCTCGACGGAAACTACAGAACAGACGGAAGCTGTGAGCTCGCACAGGCATAACCCTTTTGATATGCTTGTGGGCATAGGCTTTGGGGTTGGAGGTTTTGGTCAGGGCGATGTAACTGCTTTAAAAAAAGGCAATCTGATTGTTGCTGCAACTTTCGGAGCTAACTATGACTTCTATCTTACATCATGGTTTTCTTTGAACAGCGGATTTTTTTTCAAGCCTCAAGTATCGGCGGTACTAAAAGAGGATGTCGATAAGAACGATCCCAATAATCTCACTAAGGATTTTTCCGATGTTATAAGAAGTCCTTTGTTGCTGACGATTCCGTTTCAGTTTCATATAAATATACCTAAAGTGGAATGGCTCTATGCGGGTGCCGGAGTTTCGTTAAATATTCCGGTTGCCGCTATGATACCGAAGGGGACTCTTAACGGCATTGATACAAAGGGTGATTTTTTTGTCAGCGTTCCCATAGACTTAGGTTTTGATTTTATTAAGCCCGACAGCGGCGGCGGACGTTTTTTCTTCCGCTTTGAGCCTAGCTTTATTAACAGCAGTACAGTGCTTACGCCGATTGGATTCATCTGGCAGTTCTACAACTGGCGTGTATATCACAAAAACTAAACCTGCGAATAACGCTTATTCAACGGTTACGCTCTTGGCTAGGTTGCGGGGTTTATCGGGATCGTTACCCCGCTGCACGGCGCAATAGTATGCAAACAACTGCATGGGAATAATAGACAAAAGCGGGGAAAAGCAATCTTCGGTTTTCGGGATAAAAAATACATCGCCGCCCAGTGTGTCGAAGCTGTCCTCGCCTTCGTAAGTAACAACAAGCGAAGAGCAGCCGCGTGATGTTACCTCGCGTACATTCGAGATTATCTTGTCAAATAGTTCATGCTGCGTAGCAAGGGTAACGACCAATGTTTCATTATCTACAAGGGCTATAGCCCCATGTTTTAATTCTCCGGCGGCAAAGGCTTCGGAGTGCGTATAGCTTATCTCTTTTAATTTTAACGCGCTTTCAAGACATGCCGCATAATCAAACTGCCTGCCTATAAAAAACACTTTTGTCTTATTAAATTGAAGCGATGCAAAACGCTGTATTAAATCTTTTTTGCTCAATATTGTTTGAACATTTTCGCTTATTCTTTTTAGCCCGCCAATGTATTGCGCATAACGCTCATCATCAAGATAAGAGCGCAGGCGTCCAAACTTTAACGCCAAAAGATAGATGCACAACATCTGTGTGGTAAAAGCCTTTGTTGAGGCTACGGCAATTTCCGGTCCTGCCCTAGTATACAGAACGCTGTCCGCCTCCCTAGAAAGAGTTGAACCCACTGCATTTGTAATAGCCAGCACACGGGCGCCGCGTGATCTTGCAAGACGCATTGCCGCAAGGGTATCGGCGGTTTCTCCCGACTGGCTTATCACGATAAAAAGATCGTCTTTGTTAAACACGGGGTTTCGATAGCGGTACTCGGAGGCAATATCAACTTCAACCGGTATACGCGCAAAATGCTCAAAAGCATACTTTCCCACGATTCCAGCGTGATACGCAGTTCCGCAGGCTGTTATAACAATACGGGAAACACCTGCCCAGCTTGGATCAAAGTGTATATCATCAAAAATAATTTCAGGTCTGCCGCTGTTAAGCGCAATGCGCGGATTTAAAGTATCGGCCAATGCCTTTGGCTGTTCAAATATTTCTTTTAACATAAAATGCGGATACCCGCCTTTTTCCGCACTTTCAACATCCCAGTCAATATGCGTACATGAGCAAATGATCTTTTCGTTATTGTCGTTAAAAAGATCAACATGATCACGGTAAAGTACGGTTATCTCATTATCGTTCAAAAAATAAACATCTCTTGTATGGGCAAGCAGCGCCGGTACATCGGATGCAATCAGATTTTCATTCTTGCCAAACCCAATTATAAGCGGAACATCTTTTCTAACCGCTATGATCCTGTCGGGATAATCCGCACAAATTACACCTAACGCATAGGAGCCTTCAAGACGCTTCAATGTCTTATTAACAGCCTTAAACAGCAGATCATCTTTTTTAGACGATGAATCCTCTTTTTCTTTTTTGTAATAAAAATTTATAAGATGAACAACAACTTCCGTGTCCGTATCACTGCGGAAAACAACCCCTTGCGCCTGCAGCCATTGTTTTAGTTTAATGTAATTTTCGA
>BNVA01000148.1 GCA_025997755.1 Spirochaetia bacterium
TCCAATGTTTTTTTTCTGATTATAGGCGTTGTTTTAAGCGTAATTAGGATTAGGCGATGATACTTGATCGATACCTTGTCAGGCAATTTATACCGGTCTTTCTCGTTGCTTCAATGATGTTTATTACCTTGCTCTGTCTTATAGACCTATTTTTAAATCTTGTGCATTACTTAAATTATGATTCAAGTTTTAAGGACATAATGAAAGTAACATTTTATTATATTCCCAAAAGTTTTTCTTACGCTCTGCCCATATCGTTATTATTTGCGGTTGCTTACACGTTAGGCGATCTTTATGCAAGAAACGAGCTTACATCGATCATATCATCAGGTATTCCGTTTTGGAAACTTTCGCGAAGCCTCCTTCTTATAGGAGCTATGGCATCTATTTTTGCTTTTTTTTTCGAGGATAGGCTGGTAATACCAACTTTAAAAATGAAAAATGATCTAGGCAGGGTTCTGCGGCATCAGCAGCATACGGAAAACAATTCCGACATTGTAATAAAAACAAATGACGGAAACAGAATTTATTCGGTTGATTATTATGATTACAGAACAACAACGTTAAACGGCGTAAGCATTATAGAACGCGGAACGGACGGCTCCTTTGTTTTACAGATACGCGCTCCCGCCGCATCGTGGAACGGAGAGCATTGGCTTTTTTCAAACGCCATTATTTATGAATGGGAAGGTGAATTCCTGCGAGTTAAGCCGCTGCAGCCAACAAGCGACTATACGGAAAATCCCGAAACTTTCCGAAGAAGTTCGGTAGACCCCGCAGAGCTTTCTGCCCGTGATACGGCGGGACTGGTACGCGATTTAAAAGTTGCAGGTCTTCCATACATAGGAGCGCTTGCCGATTATTATCACCGGTTTTCTTTTTCGTCCGTTTCTTTTATTGTAATCATACTTTCAATTTCTATGGGCGGACGGTTTAGAAAAAACATTATGCTTATGAGTCTTTTAACAAGCCTGTCTGTTGCCGTTGTGTTTTATATTATGGAGATGATAAGCATGATGATGGCGCGGCTTGGTTATATACCGCCTGTAGTAGGCGCATGGTTTCCAGTCTTTTTCTTTACGGCAGTCGGGATAGTTCTTGTGAGGTATTCTAAAACTTAGTTAGTTAGTAAGTAGTAAGGGGTAGTGAGTAAAGATAAAGAAAATAAGAGAATAAATCATGCACGAAACAATATTTCAAATTAAAAATAAGTCTACGGAGTGCAAGGCGCGCACAGGGATAATAAAGCTGCCGCACGGCGATGTTACAACACCTGTGTTTATGCCGGTGGGGACTAACGGAACCGTAAAGGCAATGACAAACGAGGCGTTAAACGAAATAGGCTTTGAAATAATTTTAGCAAACACATATCATCTTTTCCTGCGTCCGGGTCAGGATGTGATAAATGCCGCAGGCAGCCTGCATGATTTTTGTAAATGGCAAAAAAATATTCTAACGGATTCAGGCGGCTTTCAAATATTTTCGCTGGCAAATTTACGAAAGATAACATTGGAGGGCGCACGTTTCCGTTCTCACATTGACGGAAGCGAACATTTTTTAACTCCCGAAAATGTTGTGGATATTCAATGTGTGTTTCAGAGCGATATTCAAATGCAGTTGGATGTTTGTGTGCCTTGGGAAACATCGTACAAAGACGCTGCGGAAGCCCTTGCTATTACAAATGATTGGCTTACAAGGGCAAAAGAAACCTATCAAAAACACTATGATACAGGTTATGGCGGGAAATTTTTTTCGATTGTGCAGGGGAACTTTTATAAAGACCTGCGTGAAAAAAGCGCCGAAGCCGTCCGAAAAGCGGACACTCAAGGCGCGGCAATAGGCGGGCTTTCCGTAGGTGAGCCGCATGATGTTTTTAGCGAATACCTGTCTTTTACAGCCGCTTTATTGCCGGAAGAAAAGCCGCGCTATGTTATGGGCATAGGCACCCCCGACTATATTCTGGAGGCAATAGAAAACGGTATAGATATGTTTGACTGCGTTTCTCCCACAAGGGAAGCACGTAACGGGTGGCTGCTTACTTCCTGCGGACAGCTTTCCATAAAAAAACAAGAGTATGCCGCCAGCCTTGATCCGGTAGACAATGAGTGTGATTGTCATGTTTGTAAAACATACTCACGCTCGTATTTAAAACACCTCTTTAAGGCAGGTGAAATTCTTTTTTCCATGCTTGCAACTTATCACAATTTATATTTCTTAAATAAACTTGTTAATGATGCACGCGCCGCTATAGCGGCAGATAATTTTTTATCTTTTAAAAAGGAATTCCTAAAAAAATATTATGGGTAAAAGAATTTTATTTATAGGTTTAGTTTTTTTGTCGTTACTGCCGGTAAAAGGTTTTGTTGTTTGCGCGCAGGATGCGGAGCAGACGCAAAAAGATACGCTGCGCTACGGTACCGACAACGAGATAGCGGAGCTTATTAAAACAATACGCAATGACAAAATCAACTATCTTGATGATGACCTGCTGTCGCTTGTTAAAACAAGTAAGAACGAAAATGTTGTAAAAGGTATACTCTCACTTTTTATTGAAAGAGAAAAAAAAGGAGCGGAAGACGCGGCGTTAAAAATTTTGTCAAACAGGGATAACGAAAACGCATCTATTGTTATTTCCGCAGTTGATTATCTTGGCGCGGTTAAAGAAAACAGCGCGGTAGATGAATTAAACGCTATTGTAGCAAACGATGACGACCGCTTCATGGTTTATGCCGTACGCTCGTTAGGAAAAATAGCGGGCGCGGAAAACAGCGGCATAAAAGATGATATTTGCGCATCCCTTTTAAATTATTACGAAAATCACTCGCCGTCTAACGACCGTAAAAGAGAAATAATACTGTCGCTTGGCAGCACAGGATCAAGTAAAGCCGCGCCCCTTCTTAAAGAAATAATTACAAATAACGATGAAAATACTATGTTCCGTACTGCGGCGTTAGAAGCCGCGGCAAAAATAAAAGACGGTGATTTTTTAGGGACGGTGATCGAAGCCTCCTCGTCTCCGGATGCAAACATTAGAGCCGCCGCGATTAAAAGTTTAGGCACATTCGACGGTGAACAATCCGACAATGCAATACTTGACGCCTTCCGGGATTCTTTTTTTAGGACAAGGCTTGCGGCGGCTAACGCCGCAGGGGCGCGTAAAATGACTGCCGCTATTCCGTTCCTACGCTACAGGGCGGAAAGAGACGACGCGCAATCGGTGCGTGAAGAATCGGTTAAAGCATTAGGTTTGATCGATCATGACGATAGCAATGATGTACTGACTGCAATACTTAACAATAAGGCAAGCACAGAAAAAATTCGTATTTTAAGCGCCGAGATGCTTTTAAAAAATAACGCGGACAAGTACTGTCAAAGCATTATTGAAAAAGCAGACGAGGCAAAAGGTAAAAAACAAACTACATTTTATCAGGGTTTATTAAGAGCGCTTTCCACGGCAAAAACAAACAAACTTGAAGTCCTTACGGCAAGGTTCTTTGCCTCAAAAGATGTTATTGAAAAAGCCTTTGCCATTGAATTTACAGCTAACAACAGCTTCTCCCAGTTCAAAGAAGAATTGGAAAAGATCAGCAAAGAAAAAAACACCCTGTCGTCCAAAGCGGTTGACGCATTGTCAAAACTGTAATGGATGTAATTGGTGTAAATTATGAAATTTGTTAACGTACAACGGTGGACTGTTTCATAACTGATCTAAGTATATTGTTAATATCGCCGGCTTTCTTCAACCATTCATAAACATCAGGTTCCACTTTTACGATAACTTTTTTACGTCTAAGCAAATGACGCTCCTTAAAAGGAATAAATTTAGAAAAATCAGTTATCTCGGGAATATCAGAACAATCAATTTCATCATCTGTCATAGCCGCTACTGCATCACGTTCCGCCTTGGACACTTTAGGTAATTTATCAATGTCATATTCCACCAGCATATTTTATTTTTTTGTGTCCCAGATGATTTTCATAAAACCAACTCAAATTTATCATAGAAAAAGTAAAAAAACTACCCCAGATATGGGTGTTTTCAGCCAAACTCTTATTGACTAACCGTGTCTTTTC
>BNVA01000149.1 GCA_025997755.1 Spirochaetia bacterium
CGAACATTATAGAGCGGCACCGGCACCGCTACGAGTTTTCAAATAAATACCGGTCAGATATGACAGGCTCAGGGCTTGTTATAGGTGCGTTTACCAAGGATGAGGCACTTGTTGAGTGCGTCGAGTGGCCTAATCATCCGTGGGGGCTTGGGGTACAGTTTCATCCTGAGTTTAAGTCTAGACCTACCGCCGCTCACCCGCTTTTTCGGGATTTTATCGCGGCAGCGAAGGAAAAAAAGCAAAACCATTGAAAAGCGAACAAAAAAAAGCACTTGCCCATTTTCTCGATATTTCAAAGGCATTCATAGGCTCAAGGTATGACTTTTCGCCCGCACAATACGAATTTGAGGACGATGTTGATGAGCCTTCGGTCGCCGCTGTCGAAGCCGTCAGCATGGATTCCGCCGTCAAAACCTCCACCGCGCCCGAACAGGAACGCAGGGACTATAAGGCGGAGCTTAGCGCTATAGCGCAGGATGTACGCGCCTGTACCGGATGCCGCCTCTGCGAAAAGCGGAAAAACGCCGTGCCCGGCGAGGGTGTTCCCCGTCCGCTGGTTCTTGTTTTGGGTGAAGGACCGGGCGCCGACGAGGACGCAAGCGGCAGACCTTTCGTGGGCAAGGCAGGGCAGCTTTTAGACAAGATGCTGCTGTCTATAGGAATGTCGCGGGAAAAAAATTGTTTTATCGCCAATGTCGTAAAATGCCGCCCGCCCGAAAACCGCGATCCCCTGCCCGATGAAACCGGCGCTTGCAATCATTTCCTTGAA
This sequence comes from Spirochaetia bacterium, assembly GCA_025997755.1. Next base: position 770 of record BNVA01000149.1, read on the forward strand.
CGGCAGATCGATTTACTCAAACCACTAGCGATATTAAGTGTAGGCAGAATCCCTACAAAAACTCTGCTCCGCACCGAAGAAGGAATCACAAAATTGCGCGGCGTGTGGAAAGATTACAAAGGCACACCGTTTTTACCAACCTTTCATCCAAGCTATCTTTTACGCGATGAATCCCAAAAACCCGCCGCGTGGGAAGACCTAAAATCGTTATGCAGAAAAATTGCACAGCTTGATTCTGTCTACGCAGCCCAAACCGAGGATTTACGCAAGAACCGGAATATTTAAAGAGAACGATAAAGAGATCGACACTATGAAAAAATTTTACGAACTGCTTCTCGACGTTCCGCTTAGACAATCGTTCACATATCTTGCGGATGAAAAAGGAGAAGCCGAGGCAGGGAAACGCGCCTCGGTTCCTTTCGGCAACAGAGAACTTGTAGGCTATATTATAAACAGCTCGGATGATCCGCCTGCCGGTATTGATGTTAAAAAAATAAAACCCATACGCCGCGTGGTTGACAAGGAAATCATATTCGGCAGCGCCGAAATTTCTTTTGCACGCTGGGTGTCGGACTATTATTTTTGTACGCACGGAGAAGCGTTAGCCGCAATGATCCCGTCGGGCAGGCGCGTAACGCCGCAGGCTTCATTCAGTGCAAACGATTTTGACGAAAGCCTTATTGCACCTAACAAACCCGTTTTGTCCGGTGAGCAAAGACAGGCGTTAAGCGCAATAACAGAAAGCGCAAATGCGGCGCACGGTAAAAAATGGTTTTATCTTTTTGGTATAACAGGTTCCGGCAAAACTGAGGTTTTTTTGCAGGCGGCGGAAAAATTTTTAAATGAAGGCAAATCCGTTATCTACCTTGTGCCCGAAATTTCATTAACTCATCAAACGGCGGAAGCCGTGGAAAAACGCTTCGGTTCCATAGCCGCGACACTGCACTCAGGAATGACGGGAAGCGAACGCCTAACGGTGTGGCTAAAAATCAAACGGGGAGAAACACGCATTGCCGTGGGACCGCGAAGCGCGGTCTTCGCACCGTTAAAAAATCTGGGACTGATAATCATTGACGAAGAACACGACGGCTCCTACAAATCGGGAAATACCCCGCGTTACCACGCACGGCAAGCGGCAATGAAACGATGCGCCGACTCAAACGCCGCCCTCGTTATGGGTTCTGCAACGCCGTCGGTAGAGGCGTGGAAACTTATGAACGAAGGAAAAATAATCCGGCTGGAACTCACGCGCAGGCTTTCGGGGGGAACACCGCCTGAAATAACGCCGGTAGACCTCTCAAAAACCGACGGCTGCCTTACATGGGAGCTTAAACAGGAAATACGAAAAACGGCGGCAATGGGCAGACAAACAATCCTGTTTTTAAATAGGCGCGGGTTTGCCTATTTTTACAGGTGCCGTAACTGCGGCTTTGAGCTAAAATGTAAACACTGCTCGGTATCATTAACTTGGCATAAAAGTAAGGGAAAGGCGGTCTGCCACTACTGCGGCTGGTCTGCCAACCCGCCCACCGTTTGCCCCTCCTGCGGCTCCATGGACGCGGGCTTTACAGGGTTCGGGACAGAGATGATCGAGGAGGAGATGCGGCGTACCTTCCCCGAACTGCGTATTAGGCGTATTGATGCGGATAGCGCAGCGAAAAAGGGCAGCCTTGAAGAAACCTTTGCTATGTTTCGAGCAGGTTTAATTGACGTGCTGCTGGGTACGCAGATGGTGGCAAAGGGGCTGAATTTTCCCGGAGTTCGTCTTGTGGGGATAGTTTTTGCCGATATTGGGCTGCAAATGCCCGATTTCCGTGCCGCCGAGAGGACATTTTCGCTTATAGTGCAGGTTGCGGGGCGTGCCGGACGATTCTTTCCCGACGGCAAAGTGCTGCTTCAAACACTGCGCCCCGACGATCCAGTGATTAAGCGGGCTTGTGCCCTGGATGTAGCCGGATTTTATGAAGATGAGCTTAACCAGCGTCAACTTATGGACTTTCCGCCGTGGTCAAGGCTCATACGCCTTACACTGCGCGGCAAGGAAGAGGAAAGGGTAAAAAAAGGGATACAACGGCTGCACGAGCTTGTATTGCGCTTTCTGCCGCCCAATGCCGGTATCTTGGGACCCGCCGAGTGCCCCATGGAGATGATCGAGGAGGAGATGCGGCGTACCTTCCCCGAACTGCGTATTAGGCGTATTGATGCGGATAGCGCAGCGAAAAAGGGCAGCCTTGAAGAAACCTTTGCTATGTTTCGAGCAGGTTTAATTGACGTGCTGCTGGGTACGCAGATGGTGGCAAAGGGGCTGAATTTTCCCGGAGTTCGTCTTGTGGGGATAGTTTTTGCCGATATTGGGCTGCAAATGCCCGATTTCCGTGCCGCCGAGAGGACATTTTCGCTTATAGTGCAGGTTGCGGGGCGTGCCGGACGATTCTTTCCCGACGGCAAAGTGCTGCTTCAAACACTGCGCCCCGACGATCCAGTGATTAAGCGGGCTTGTGCCCTGGATGTAGCCGGATTTTATGAAGATGAGCTTAACCAGCGTCAACTTATGGACTTTCCGCCGTGGTCAAGGCTCATACGCCTTACACTGCGCGGCAAGGAAGAGGAAAGGGTAAAAAAAGGGATACAACGGCTGCACGAGCTTGTATTGCGCTTTCTGCCGCCCAATGCCGGTATCTTGGGACCCGCCGAGTGCCCCATGGAGATGATCGCCGGAAATCACCGTCAACATATAATTCTGCGGGGTAAGGAAATGGGCGGTATTCACGCTGCTTGCGGTGCGGCGCTTAAACTCTGGGAAACCGGTAAGGATCCAAAAGTTTATATTGAGGTCGATGTTGATCCCGTGAATGTACTGTAAATAGTTGACTGCCGCTGCTTGTAGTAAAAAAAGCCGCCGCCCTGTATAGTTTTAGGATAACGGAGAGTGTATGAGGAAATTAAAAAATATTCTTGTAACGGGCGGAGCAGGCTTTATAGGCTGTAATTTTATTCATTTTCTTTTGGAAAAGGCGGACGGATTTGAGGGCAGAATTATAAATGTTGACGCGCTTACCTATGCGGGGAATGCCGCCAGCCTGAGTGATATTGAAGTTAAGTTCGGAAGCCGCGCCATGAAAGAAAAGGCGCGCTATATTTTTGAAAGGGGTGATATTTGCGACGGCGC
>BNVA01000150.1 GCA_025997755.1 Spirochaetia bacterium
GTTTGCCGCCTGTGATATTATTACAGGTTTCCCCGGTGAGGATGAAAAAGATTTTGAAAAAACATTTGCTCTCTGCGAGGAGGCAGATTTTGCGTGGATTCATAGTTTTCCATATTCAAGACGGCAGGGAACGGCAGCTTGGGATTTCAAAGAAAGGGTGAGCGAGAGGCTTGCAAAGGAGCGGGTTGAAAAACTTTTAGAACTTGGAAAATCCGGTAAAGAAAGATATACTAGGCGTTGGGTAAACAAAGATGTGGACGCCGTCCGACTTAATGAGGCGGGGAACGGAGGATTTACCGCGTTATCCGACAATTATTTAAGGCTTTTTGTAGAAGGCGGCAATTCTATTTTGCCTGAAATACAAAAAGGGTTTAGGTGCCGGATAAAAACGCCCATTACAGACGGTGAAAACGCCGATGTTCTTGCCGAGTTATTAAACTAAAATTTGAGGATATTTTGAAAATAACAGGAATAAAAAAACAATACCTTGCAGCCCTTGTTTTTTTGTTTTTATCCTCTCTTGCACTTAACGCTCAAAACCTGCCCACCCGTATACGCCCTTTTACTTTTCCCTGCGCCCGCGATAAGGGCATTGGCGGTGTTCACGTAGGCTTAACCGATGATTTTTCAACACTGTGGAATAATCCGGCGGGGTTAGCATCGGTAAAAGAACAAAAATTTATTGCCGCCCTATCTTTTGATGTAATTGATGTTGATGTGGCGTACAATGTTTTGGTAAATGAAAACCGCGCCGCAGAACTTTTGAAGTTGATACAAAATAATTTTGAAGCAAATATAGATATGGGAGGACCTATTGCTTTCGGCAGGGTTGGTAATAACTGGGGAATAAGTTTTTATAATGTAAGCCGTGTAAATTTTGCTTGGGATCCGCAGGATGCTTTTGCCATACAAACAACCGTGTCGGAAGAATTTGTTTTGACAACCGGTTTTGGTATAAATGTGTTAGACGCAGGAATTCATAAAATTGAGATTGGAACAAGCGGAAAATTATTTTTTAGAGGCGGATATAACGGGCCCCCGCTGTATATAAACCAAGTAAAACATTTTTTAGAAATGGTCGCCGATTGGCCGTTTGAAGCGCAGCTAGGATTTGGTCTTGATACCGGTATACGCTGGAATATAGCGGATTGTGTATCTTTTGCGCTGGTGGGCTACGATGTCTTTACCCCTGTCTTTGTTACCGAGTATAGCACTATCAAACAATTCTGGATCGGCGAAAAAACAACAGACGGCTGGGTGCCGGTAATTCCGCGTTTGAGCGGCGGCATCACATGGACTTGGAATTACGAACCCATACACCGATATTTTTCGGACATTATTCTTTCAGTTGATTACAAAGGATTTTTGACAACGCTGACCACACCTATCCGAAGCCCACTTTTGGATATTAGCGCCGGACTTGAAATACGCTTTCATGAAGTATTTAGCCTGCGCGCCGGATTTGCGGATATGTTACCTGGCGGCGGCGTGGGTTTTGATTGGACATTTATGCAGCTTGATTTTGCGATCTTCGGCAAGGAGATGGGCTCACAGCCCGGCGACAACGTTACATGGTGCATCGCCCTTGATTTTACATTCAAGTATTAGTTACTAGTCATAAGACAATAAAAAAAACTAAACTTATTATAAGCGCCGCAATTACTAACGGCGCAAAGTAAAAATGAAGCAATTACGAGTATACATTGAAAATTCGGTTATCGGCGGCTATTTTGATTGTGTGTTTATGGAGCCGACACGTAAACTGTTTGATGTCTTCAAAAATGGACAATATAAGGCGGTTGTTTCATCGCATACCTATGATGAATTAAACAATGGCGCACCGGATAGAGTGAAGGAGAATCTTGAGACAATCGAATATGAAAAACATGATGTAAATGAAGAAATGCTTGATTTGACTGAAAAATATATGGCGGAAAATATTATAACCGAACAATACGCAAGCGACGCATTGCATATCGCCATAGCAACCGTGCTGGGTGTTGATGTTCTGGTAAGCTGGAATTTCAAGCATATTGTCAATTTGAATAAAATACGGCTTTTCAACGCAGTAAATTTACGTGAAGGGTACGGCATTTTAGATATTAGAACCCCACAGGAGGTAATTGAAAATGAATGACGAACAAACAAAAATTGTAGATTGCGTGCAGTTCAAACATGATTTGCACGAAAAACTTTTTCGGAAAAGCGGCGCAAATAATTTACGCGAATATATACAGTACATAAATGCAGCGCATACAAAGCAGCACCCGGTGCAAGTCATAAAAAAAAGTGACCATGCACCTGTTGTTATGGCGTAACTCGATGCTATCCGTTGCTATTGGAGTTTTTGATGCTTGATGATACACAGATTTATAAAGAGCGTATTGCCGCCGCGTTGAACAGCTTGGTGGATGCGGCGGGTAGCAACGACAGAATTGATGCGGAACAAATTGTCGCGGAGATTCCGCCTAAACCGGAATTAGGCGATATTGGTTTTCCTATGTTTCCGTTTGCCAAAATACTGCGTAAGGCTCCGCCTCAGATTGCCGCTTTTATTGTTGAAAAAATAACAGGCGGCTGCGGAGATGATCAGGTTTTTACGGTTGGACCATATATCAACATAAAATTAAGCAGGGCAAAAAGGGCGCAGGCAATAATAGGCGCGGCGTTAGACGAAAAAAAAGATTTTTGTAAAAGCGATGCGCTAAAAGACCGGCGCATAATGGTTGAGTTCTCAAGTCCAAATACGAATAAACCGCTCCATTTGGGACACCTGCGGAATGATGTGTTAGGCGAAAGTATTTCCAGAATCCTTGCCGCCTGCGGTGCGCAGGTACGAAAAGTGTGTATCATCAATGACCGCGGTATCCATATATGTAAATCAATGCTTGCGTATATGGAAAAATTTAACGGTAAGACGCCGGAAGATTTGAATAAAAAAAGCGATCACTTTGTGGGCGACTGTTATGTGCAATTCACCGCCATGTCGAAAGAGGATGCCGGGGCGGATGAGAGAGCCAGGGAACTGCTGCGCAAGTGGGAGGCAGGGGACAGCGAAACAGTCGCGCTATGGAAAAAGATGAATGACTGGACAACCACCGGCATGAAGGAAACTTATAAACGTACCGGAGTATCATTTGACAAATACTATTTTGAAAGCGAAACATATCTGCGCGGCAAGGAAGAAGTTTTAAAGGGATTGGAAAAAAATATTTTTTATAAGGAGAACGACGGCTCTGTCTGGGCAGATTTAAGCGATGTGGGTTTGGACAAAAAAACATTGCTGCGCAAAGACGGAACTTCGTTATACATTACACAGGATTTTGGGACGGCAGTTCTTCGCCACGACGATTGGGCGTTTGATAAACTGGTTTATGTTGTGGGAAGCGAACAGCGCTATCATTTTAAAGTTTTGTTTACGCTGCTTGAACGATTGGGTTTTTCGTGGGCAAAAGACCTCTATCATCTTTCTTACGGAATGGTAAACCTGCCGGAAGGCAGAATGAAAAGCCGCGAGGGTACCGTTGTGGATGCCGATGACCTTATCGACGAACTTCGTGATATGGCGTTAGACGAAATACGCGGCAAAGATAGGGAGGAAGCTGTAGGGAATGCCGGAGAAACCGCCGAAAAGATAGCGTTAGGCGCACTGCATTATTTCCTTTTGCAGATAACTCCTGAGCGTGATATGCTTTTTAATCCGAAAGAATCTCTTGCGTTTAACGGCAATACAGGTCCCTACTTACAGTATATGGGCGCCCGCAT
>BNVA01000151.1 GCA_025997755.1 Spirochaetia bacterium
ATCGGCAAGGGTATCTGTTTTCATTCCGTCTACCGAAACAATGATGTCGCCGCCAAGGTAGATCACGCTGCCGCCGTAGCGCACAGGATCGCTGCCTTGTTTTAAGCCGGCTTTTTCCGCTATGCCGTTTTTCTTTGTACGCGAGACTAACATACCGGAGCTTACCGGAAGTTTCGCATAACGCACAAGCGCCGGAAAAATCTGGACAAGGGAGGCATCGATCCAGCCGCGCCGTACTTTTCCAAACTCGATCAATTCCGCAACAACACGCTTTGCCGTATTCACCGGCACGGCAAAACCTATACCCACAGAGCCGCCTGACGGCGAATAGATCATCGTTGTTACACCGATCATTCTGCCCTGTGCATCCAGCAGGGGCCCGCCTGAGTTGCCCGGATTTATCGAAGCATCGGTTTGTATCATATCACGTATTATATTGCGCTGTGAGGTTTGTATGGGTCTGCCCAAACCGGAAACTATGCCGACCGTTAGTGTGCGCTCAAACGCGAACGGGTTGCCTATCGCCAAAACTTTTTGTCCTACTTTTAGGTTTGAGGAATCGCCGAAGGGTATTGTTTTTAGGGTGAAACCTTCCGGCGGTGCAAATTCAAGTACGGCCAGATCGTTTTCGGGGTCTGTGCCTTTAACGCTGCCTTCGATTTGCGTGCCGTCGGCAAGGTTTATAAACACCTTAATCGCGTTTTCGATTACGTGATAATTTGTAAGGACTATGCCCCTTGTGTCGATTATGGTGCCCGATCCGGAAGTGCCGTCTTGAGGTACCGGTTCTAAAAACCAGTTGTATGCCTGTACCTCGGTTGTGATGTTTACGACTGCTTCGTTAAGCTGCTCGTATATAGTGATGTTTTCTTTTTCGTCGGTTGTGTATGGGGCAAGCTCGGCTGTATTGAGTTGAAGATTCAGGGTATAGGGTGATTGCTGCAGGTGAAGTTCCGCAGTTTTTTGCGGCGCGGGAGCGGCTTTTGCCGTGCGGGCGGAAAATGCAGGCAGCCTGACAACGCCTACGCCAATAGCAAAAAGTGATATTATTAGTATGCTTATGATTAAAAAAACAAAGCCCTGAGACTTTTTATAAAATTTCATCGCCCCTCTCCTTATTCGCTGTGCAGCAGTTCATTAAGCGCTAGACTGATTTTATGATACAACAAAAGTGAGCAAAGAGAAAAGATCACAGAAGCCGCCGGCAGCAATTCACATTTTACAAATTGCCGCGCAAAACTGAAAACAGATAGACATTAAATTACCGTGCCTGTGGGAAAAAAATCAAAACCTTTATGAATATTTCAAAAAACGCGGGGCATGCCCTACCGCAAAAAATCAGGGTACCTTCCAGAGGCGCCGCCCTAATTTTTTGCGCGGGCACCCGCGCGTCTTTCTGCTAATATATAATGGTTTTTATTTCGTCATAAACTTTTGGCACGGCATTTTACAGGGTTATATGTTTTCAGTTTTGCCCAGTAACAAATAAAACAAAACGGGAACTGCCGCCGCCTTGCGGAGTAGAAAATGAGAAAAATTCTAAAATCTTGCACGCATATTTTTTGCGATCATTACCGGAAAATCCAAGATTTTAGAATTTTTTCCTTAATTTGTGGTTATTGGCGGCAATTCCTGTCCGCACTGCCAAAACCATACCACTATGCCAATAAATGTTGAAGCCGTGGAAAAAGCCGCGCCCTGCGAACACATACGATGTGCGTAACAAATGTGAGCTGAGGCTCCAACGATAAATGCCACAGTCGTCAGTGTGAGTGAGGGTCGGATTTTTTCTACAGGCTTCCTGCGATTTTTTAGAAAATGTGGTATGGTTTTGCTTTTGTAAAATGAGAATTGCTGAGCCGCCGGCGTGCTTATTCAAGCTCTGCGGCGATGTTTGGGAAGATGCTTACGGAGCGTTTTAAGATGCCCTGCATGGCGGCTATAGCCGTGCCGTAATTTGTAAACGGAATGTTTTGATCGGCGGCGCATTTTTGACGCCATATCATTTCACGTTCGTTAAGCATACAGCCGCCGCAGTGCAGAATTAGTTTGTATTTTGAAAGCTCAAATGGAAACGAGCCGCCGGATGTAAAATCAAAATTTATTTCTTTGCCGGTAAAATTACGAATCCAGCGCGGCAGTTTTACCGTGCCTATGTCGTCGCACTGCCGGTGGTGGGTACAGCCTTCGCAGATTAAAATTGTGTCGTCATTTTCCAAATCGCCAAGGCGCATAGCGCCGCGCACAGCCTGCAAAAGAAAGCCTTTGTAACGTGCGAACAAAATAGAAAATGATGTTAAAGGTATATCCGGCGGCGTATCGGCGGAAACCTTTGCAAACACCTGACTATCTGTAATAACAAGGCGGGGCTTCTTTCCAAGCGATTCAAGCGTCCCGCGCAGCTCGAATTCTTTTACCACTATGGCTGTAGCGTCGGCTTCGAGTATGTCGCGTATTGTCTGCTGCTGAGGCAGTATCAGGCGTCCCTTTGGCGCGGCTTTGTCTATAGGAACCACAAGTACCACAAAATCCAGCGGATTTATTATATCGCCTATTATGCGGAGTTTTGTTTCTTCAGTCTTTGAAAGAAGGGAGATACTGTTTTTTAATTGTTCAATATTCGTTTTATTAACGGCGCTTACAAATATTTCGTTATGTGCCGCGCCTGAAGTTTCTGTTTTTTTTGCAAGGTCGCTTTTGTTATACGCAATGATGTAAGGAACATTTTTTTCTTTAAAGATGCGGATAAGCTCATTGTCCGCCGCCGCCAGCCCTACAGACACATCAACTACAAGCACGGCGACATCGGTTTTGTTAAGCACCTGCTTTGTTTTTAGCACACGCTTTTCGCCTAACGCGCCTTCGTCGTCGATGCCGGGCGTATCAATTATAAGGACAGGTCCCAGAGGCAGCAGCTCCATAGCTTTTTGCACAGGGTCTGTGGTGGTTCCCTTTACATCGGAAACAACGGCAAGCTCCTGCCCCGTAACTGCGTTTACAAGGCTGGACTTACCGGCGTTACGCCTGCCGAAAAAACCTATGTGTACCCTTTCCGATGAAGGAGTTTCGTTCATACCCATGCTGCTTATTTTCTCCTACAGGGAAACTTAAGGTTATTCGGCGTCTTCTTTGATGTAAAGGATTTCCTGCGGACACTGTTTTACACAGATAGCGCAAGCAATACACTTGCTGGGTTTGTCTTTATTCTTTGATTTAACTAAAACACCAAAAGGACACGCTTCCACGCATTTACCGCAGTCAACGCATTTTTTGCTGTCTATCGTGTAGACGCCCTTAGCGTTTTGTGTTATGGCTTTCTCTTCGCAGGCTTTTGCACATTTACCGCACTGTACGCAGGTTATGATCTTTACTTTGTCGTCTTTGTAGGTAACGTGAATACACGACAGGTCTTGAGCCGCAATATCTTCGTTCTTGTAAAATGCCACGGCGCAGGCGTTTTCGCAGGTTAAACAAAATGCGCACTGGGTTGCGTCTTTAACAGCTAACTTTTTCATAACAAAACTCCTTCTTATTTGGTTCCCGCAGGAAATATTGCAATATCTTACAACCAAAAGCCCGATTTGTCAAATGACTTGTTGCTGCGTGTCAACAACCAATAGAAATGTCCCCCTTTTCCGTTCAATAGAAATGTCCTCTTTTGTCTTTGTAGACTCAAGCGGCTATGCCCTCCTTTTTTTTCTGTGTGATCTCCTTAACAAGGAGTGTTTTG
>BNVA01000152.1 GCA_025997755.1 Spirochaetia bacterium
ACACGTAATAGATACGCAATAAAACGTAAAGCCAGAATAATAATAAAAAAGCCTAAGATAAAAGACACTGCCGACCAAAGAACTGCCAAACATCATTATAAATGGAATTTTAGACCCGATGAGCTTAGACGATGTTATTGAAAGCACAACAGAAACAGTACAACAAACTTTTAAAAGCGCACCTTCTTTTGCGCCCCTCGATCCGTTTAAAGATTTTTGGACACGTGCCTGCCCTGTAAATCTTTCTCATCCTGAAATGTCAGAATTAAAAAAAGAATATACATTTGTAGGCATACTTACATCGTTAAAACCGCACGAAATAACAAAAGAAGGAAAAAATAAGGGCAAGTTGATGGGCTTTGGTTCTCTTGCAGATTATAACGGACAGATCGATATAACATTTTATCATGACCAATGGAAAAAATACAGCGAGACCTTACAACAGGATATCGTTATCGTTTTTAAAGGTACACTTGAAGAATATAACGGAAAGCGCGGTATAATTTTCAAAGAACTTTTAGACACTACAAAACTTGATGATATGGCATGGAAAGAAGTACACATACGCCTGCAGCCCGATGCCGTTAAATCGGAAAACGATCTTGTGCCGCTGCGAGACTGCATTCTGAATCACTCAGGAAATTGTTATGTGTTTATACACGTTCCTGTTGTCGGCAATGAAGCGGTAATACGTACGACAACACATCTTAGTGCGGCGGCCGGCACAGCTCATATAGATGCAATAAAAAAATGCCTTGCCGTAGCGGAAGTCTGGCGGGTTTAGGGAGAGAGCGGTTACAATGATAAAAGCGATACTATCGGTACTTTCAACAGTTTTAGGATTCTACTCACTTGCTATATTTGTCCGGATATTGCTTTCGTGGTTTAGCGGCTCATCGTTTGGCAAACCATACAATATACTTTGCAGTATAACCGATCCGTATTTAAATTGGTTCAGCCGCTTTCCGGTACTGCGGGCGGGGCGGGTTGATCTTTCACCTGTTGTCGCTCTTGCAGTTCTTTCGATAGTAAACAGCGCCGTATCAACAATAGCTCAACACGGTATTATAACTATAGGACTACTCTTATATTTATGTTTGTCAGTTCTTTGGTCGGCAGTGTCTTTTATCTTAGGCTTTTTTATTATTATTCTGGCTTTACGTTTTATTGCGTATCTATTACGTGTAAATGTTTACACATACTTTTGGCAGATAGTTGAACAGATAAGCAAGCCTATTATGTTCCGAATAGAACGCATAATGTTTAGAAACCGTATCATTCGTTTTTCTACATGCTTAATAATTTCTATATTCACATTATTAATTTTGACTATTGCTTTGGGCGGAGCAGTACGTTTTGTAGGCAATCTTCTTTTGAAGCTTCCAATATAAAAGAGATTTCCCAGTATGTTTGTAAGGGAACTAACGGCAGCGCTTGATCATATAAAAGGTGTGGGACAATCAAGTGAAAAAGCACTTGCAAATGTAGGTGTTACCAATATTGCAGGTTTACTGTTGTACTATCCGCGTGATTGGGAAGATCGCAGTAAGAATATTCCGTTAAAAGAATTTCAAAACCGGACGATCTGTTCAACTGTCCGCGTATTAGCTCACAGTTGGTTTGGTTTCGGCAGCATGAAGACGCTAAAAATATTTATTGAAGATGAAACCGCAACTGCCGCCCTTGTGTGCTTTAATAGGCCATTCATGGAAAAACAGCTTATACCCGGAAAGCTATACCGCATATACGGAAACTTTTTTTATAAATACGGAGAAATACAATCATCATCATTTGAATTCGAATCTGTAGACAATGAAAATATCAGTACCAGCTTTGGACATATACTTCCTATCTACCCTTTGACCGCAGGTTTAACTCAAAATATGATGCGTAAGTTTATCCGCTTTGCATTAAAGCAATATGCTCAAAATCTTGAGGATGAACTGCCGGAAAGTATAAAACTAAAGAAAAATTTATTAAAAAAAACAGAAGCGTTAAGCGCAATACATTTTCCAAGAAATATTGAAACATTGAACAATGCACGAAAAACATTGATCTATGAGGAATTGTTTTACCTAGAGGTGATAGTAGCAAGGCGTTCTCTTTTGCGGAAAAATGTTTCCAAAAATTCAAAGACCAAAAGTGAATTAAACTCTTTGCAGGAACATCTTCTTGAACGCCTGTCATTTGATCTTACAAAAGGGCAGCGTGAAGCGTTAGACGACATAAACTGCGATATGGAAAGCAGTTATCCTATGGCACGGCTTTTGCAAGGAGATGTTGGTTCAGGTAAGACGCTTGTTTCTTTTTTGGCTGCGCTTAAAGCTATTGGCAATGGCGCTCAGGCGGCGATAATGGCACCTACGGAATTGCTTGCACGGCAGCATGCGGAGAATGCCGCAAAACTCTTGGAACCGCTTGGGGTACGCGCGGCTTTTTTAACCGGAAATATAAAAACGGCAGGACGCAATAATCTTTTAAAAGCTCTTTCGCAGGGTGAAATCGATCTTGTGCTTGGAACACACGCCTTGTTTTCTAAAAATGTTATTTATAAAAATCTTCGATTGGTTGTTATTGACGAACAGCATCGTTTCGGCGTTACACAGCGGCAGGCAATTCTTGCAAAAGGCGAACGCTGCGATCTTTTAATGATGAGCGCGACCCCGATACCGCGTACCCTTGCATTGACTATTTTCGGCGATATGGATGTTTCTGTAATACGCGATCTTCCGCCGGGAAGAAAACCGGTAATAACACATCTTGCAAAAGAATCAAATATCCGCAAGGTATACGATTTTGTAAAAGATCATCTTGATAAAGGCAGGCAGGCTTACCTTGTTTATCCGTTAATCGAAAGTTTATCTAATCCCGACGGCTCAGAAAGCGATGAAAAAAAATTACGCGACGCTACATCAATGATGGAAAAAATATCAAGAACACCTGCGGCGCTTATTCATTCAAAAATTTCCGACGATGAAAAAAAAATCATCATTGAAAAATTCAGAATGGGAGAAATCAAACTTCTTGTTGCTACAAGTGTGGTTGAGGTTGGCGTTGATGTACCTAACGCAAACTGTATGGTCATTCATCACGCGGAGCGTTTTGGTTTGTCGGCATTGCACCAACTGCGCGGACGTGTAGGACGCGGGCATGAGCAGTCATATTGTTTTTTGATATACTCGGATGAATTAACGGACGACGGCAAACAGAGACTAAAGGTTATGCTTGAAAATTCAGACGGTTTTGTAATAGCCGAAGAAGATTTAAAACTAAGAGGTCCCGGTCAAATCGTTGGCGTAGAGCAATCAGGATACTTACGCTTAGGTATAGCCGATCCTGTGCGTGATTCTGCGGAACTTGAAAACGCCCGTTCCGGTGCCTTTGCAATACTCGAAAACGATCCCGATTTATCGCTTACAGAGAATCTTGTTATACGCGAAGCATTACGCCGCGCCCCGCCTTTTTCGTACGCAGGGTTGTAGAGGTCATCTTGATCCCGTTTAAAAATTTCTCTTCCCTTTTATCCGGTAATGTTGTATATTTTCATCACAATATTTTTTATTTTAAAGGAGCAATTTATGAGTATTAAAAAATGCGGGGGGGGGGGGGTTATAGCGCCCTCCCCAAAATTAGCAAAAAGCGCGGTTAACCCCCCTTTATAGCGGGAATGCCTCCTTTTCAAGGCCTATCATTGGTTTTCGTAACCTGTAGACCCGACCCCCCAA
>BNVA01000153.1 GCA_025997755.1 Spirochaetia bacterium
CCGCTGAACGGCTAAATCAATTATCTTGTATATATTATCTTCGAGCGGGACGGCAACATGGGTCTGCGGGAACAGTCTAAAGGCAAACCCCATAAAAAGCAGCAAAAACAAAAGATGCTTATTCCTCATTATTATATCTTGAAACTTATAATGCGGAATTTCAAGCCTAGTACAAAGTTCCCGTACGATGCCTATTGATACTTGCAGGAAAACCGGCTATTCAATAATATAATTGCATGGAAATGTCAAATCTGCAAAAATCAAGGTATAACTATAAACCTAAACTGCCGGATATTCTTTCGGGCAGTATTCATGATATTGGCATCGAGCTTGGCGGGGCGACAGAAGCCTTTGCCGACAACGATGAATTGAAAACATTATTTAAACACAGCTACGGCAAGCCTGTGGCAACTTTCGTAAGGCGCAAGAATGATGCTATATCCACAGCTTTGAAAATAGGCGTAATCTTGTCGGGCGGACAAGCGCCGGGCGGACACAATGTTATAGCCGGTATTTTTGACGGACTAAAAAAAGCTAACCCCGAATCAAAACTGTTCGGGTTTAAGGGCGGGCCGTCGGGCTTAATAAACGGCAAGCACGTTGAAATTACCGCCGAAATAATGGACAAATACCGGAATACGGGCGGCTTTGATATTATAGGCTCCGGACGGACAAAGATTGAAACGCCGGAGCAATTTGTAGCTTCTATGGAAAATGCTCACAAACTCGACATTAACGCTATTGTGATTATAGGCGGAGACGACAGCAATACAAATGCCGCCCTGCTTGCCGAATATTTTATTGCGCATAACTCTCATGTTCAGGTTGTAGGCTGTCCAAAAACTATAGACGGCGATCTAAAAAATCAATATATAGAAACATCTTTTGGTTTTGCTGCTTTTTATGGGGTTTGCCTTTAGACTGTTCCCGCAGACCCATGTTGCCGTCCCGCTCGAAGATAATATATACAAGATAATTGATTTAGCCGTTCAGCGGGGTTTGTGTCTGCCTCTTGTAAATTCAAAGCCTTGGACTAGGGCGCAGATTCTAATCGCGATCAACGAAATTCTAAGCAATGAGTCATCGGGCAGGGGTAAGCTAAGCGCGGACGAGAGGCAAATTTTAGAGGCGGAGAAAGAAAAATACGGCGAATATAAAAAAGGGTTTGATAAGAAACGCGGAGCTTTTTTTTTAGGAACTAATATTTTAAATACCGCTGTTAAATTTACCGTAAACATAGGATTAAATGTCGAGGGTGTGTTTAGCCAGAGCGCTTTCACTTCCGAACATGGTTATAATTGGGGCGGGGATTTTTGGATCAACGCTTATTTAAACGGCGATGTCGGCGATCATCTTTCGTATAACGCTCTAGCCTCCGGCGGAGTGCTGCGCGCTGCCCGCGCTATTTTAGGTTCTTACGATACATATTACCCGGGTTTTGTAAAAGATGAAGAATCTAAAAACAGAGTCTTGCCCACCTACAGTGAGCCGCTTGCCTATTTCCCGTTTACCTATCGTAAAAAATGGGACAGCTCCGTGTTTTTTTTTGATGAGCTTGATGCAAGCGGTTTTCAATCATGGCCCGAGCGTTTTGCCGGAGCATACGCGCTTGGCTCCGAGATGACGGCTTCTTTTTTGGAAAGCAAACTTTTGTTCCGCGTAGGCAGGCTTGCCCGTGAATGGGGCGCGATGACACAGGGCGGCAGTTTGGTTTTAAACAGCAATGCCCGTCCGTTTTTAGGATTTGAAGCACAATTTCAACCTGTAAAGTGGTTTAGCTTTTCAACTATGGTTGGCGAGCTTGAGTACTTTAATCAGTTTGGAATTAAAAATTCGGCATGGACAAGCCAAAACGCTTATTCTATTACGATGTTTGAACTTAACTACAAAAACTATCTTCATGTTGATTTTGGCGATGCCGTTGTATTTCTAAAGCGTTTTGAGATGGGTTACCTTTCGCTTTTAACAAACAACTTTTTTTATCAAAACAATATAGGCGACTTTGATAACTTGATGATATTTTTCAACATCAAAGGTCAAATACCGGGCATAGCGAATTTTTGGTTTTCTTTTTATGATGATGAGGCGCAGCTTCAAGGCGGTATGCACCTTCTTGATCGAAGTATGATTGCTATTCAAGGCGGAGCCAGCATCAACATTCCGGCGCTGCCATTTGCATCTATCAAATTAACGTATACAAAAATTGAGCCTTACAATTATACGCATAACAGAATATTTGTTCCGTGGTATAACGGACCGCCTATGGAACTTGCTTATTTGAATAACGGCGTTGGTATAGGTTATTATCTTCCGCCGAATTCCGATGAATTGTTGTTCCGTTTCGAGACAATGGCGTCCCGTTCTTCAAGGGTACATTTTCAATATCAGATGATACGGCACGGTGCGGATTACGGAAACAGCGCAGTTGACGGAGGCTCATACCTTTCCGAGCTTGATCCTGACGAAAGAAACGACAGACCGGTATTAAAAAAGTTCTTTTTACAGGATGGCGCGTATCAGTGGTTTCATATACTAAAAACAGGCGGGGAATACACATTTAATAAGATGCCGGTTAAGGTATACGGCGAGGCAGGAATTGTTTTTTCATATTTTACAAATATCAGCGGATTACCTAATCAAGGATACGCTTCTTCATATTCGATAATTGATACTGTTGAGTACCCCCAAACAACAAGTTTTGTCGTAACTCTTGGGGTAAAAATATTTCCGTAAATATTAAATTTGTTTGGAGTGTATTCAATGAAAGATATTTTTCTGCTTCTTAAAAAACTGCCTGTATTGTTAATGACATATATATCGCCGCAGTTGTTTTCCGATATGAAACAATATTTTGTGCTGTCGGCAAAAAAATGGACAAAAACTTTTCCTATAGAAATTCATGTAGTTGAACACTGTAATTTAAACTGCAGCGGATGTAATCATTTTTCGTCATTGGCGTCAGAGGAATATTTAGACTCGGTGAAATTTGAAAAAGACTGTGCACGGCTGTCAAAATTATCGCCTAAATTATTTGCGTTAAAATTATTAGGAGGGGAGCCTTTACTGCACCCCGAGATAACAGAGTTTTTTGATATTGCCAGAAAGTATTTTAAAGACACCCCCATTCAAATTACAACTAACGGTCTTTTACTAACAAACTTGTCAACCGGATTTTGGGAAAGCTGCGGCAGAAACAAAATAAAAATTTCTATAAGCAAATATCCCATAAAACTAAATATAAAAGCTATAAAAAAATTAACAAAAGAATACGGCGTTAAACTTGAATTTACGGGAACAACGCATAAGATGCGTATGTGTAAACTGCCGCTTGACTTATCCGGCTCGCAGGATATTAAAGACAGTTATAAAAATTGTGTAACAGGCTGGGGCTGCTGCGTAACGCTGCGTGACGGAAAAATATACAACTGTTGTACGGTGGCGCATATTAAATTTTTTAACTCATATTTTAATCAAAATCTTTTAGCAGGCGAAAATGATTATTTGGATATATACAAGGCAGACAGCAAACAGGATATTATCGACTTTATAACAAAACCGTTTCCTTTCTGCCGTTACTGCAGGGCGCGGGAAATCAAATTCGGTCTGGAATGGGGAATCTCAAAAAAAGAAATCGGCGAGTGGGTTTAACGAAAGCTGTTAATCTTCGCTGCTGATTCTTGCGCCTAACAGTTTCAGGCGGTGAACTAAGTTT
>BNVA01000154.1 GCA_025997755.1 Spirochaetia bacterium
AAAAAATAAAACTGGACGGCTGGAATATAATAAACATTGATAGTGTAGTATGCTGCGAAAAACCGGCGGTGCTTCCTTACAGGAAAAAAATTATAGCTTCACTTTCATCGGTGCTCGGTGTAGACTCATCTTCAATTTTTGTAAAAGGCAAGACAGGGGAAGGCATAGGTGAAATAGGAGAGGGCAGGGCGGTTGAAGTAACCGCAGTCTGCCTATTGGAAAAATAAAATGAAAACTGTTAATTGGGATGATATTATGAGTTCATTGGATGCGTGGCGGGATTCATTTCCGCACGATACAAACGGTGAGCCTTCCGTTACGACCGTAGCCGAGCGTTATGCGCATGATCCGTGGTCGGTACTTGTATCAACAATAATAAGTCTTAGAACAAAGGATGATGTTACGCTTCGTTCTTCCAACAACTTACTTGAAAGAGCGCCTACACCGGAATTCTATCTTACGCTTAGTCAGGAAGAAGCGGAAAAGCTGATTTTTCCCGCAGGTTTTTACCGGACAAAAGCGTGCAATTTAAGAAAGATTGCCGGTATACTTGTAAATAAATATGATGGCGATGTACCGGCGGATTTTGATGCCTTGCTTTCAATGCCCGGCGTAGGCAGAAAAACGGCTAACCTTGTTATGATCGAAGCATTTGACCTTGACGGAATTTGTGTAGACACACACGTACACAGAATATCAAACCGTGCGGGCTGGCTTGCCGCAAAAACGCCGGAAGATACGGAAATGAAACTGCGTAAAATACTGCCGCGTAAATACTGGAAAAGGATCAATGCCCTGTTGGTTCTTTACGGACAGCGCCTATGCCGTCCTATAAGCCCTTACTGTTCAATTTGTGTAATATCAAAAAACTGTGAAAAAATAAATGTTACAAAGACAAGATAGCTAATTACCGCTTTAGTTTTTACTGTAAAGCCGCCGCTATTTCAGGATGACCCCAGCGTAACGCTATGTCTGCCGCAGTCTCGCCGGATGTATTTCTTGCAGTCCTATCCGCACCCAGTTCCAGCAGCGTTGTTACGGTCTGTATATCACTCAACCTTGCGGCAAAATGAAGCGCGGTGTTACCGGAAGAATTGCCGAATGTTATTGCTTTTCCGCCTAACACGGCGCGTATCGCATCGCGGTTATTTGTAGCCAGTACTATTTCGACCGGAGATTTTCCGTCCCTTGCGGGTGAAAAAACATCACTGCCCGAATTTGTAAGAAACTTTGCCGTAAGCCAATTACCGCGATCTACCGCATAACGCAGCGGAGTACGCCCTTCAAGATCGGCGGAATCTAAATTGCCCAGCCATGCCGCAATTTTTTCTATTTCAGGCTCCGGTGTGTTATACATTATTGCTATATGTAAGGGTGAACGTCCCTCGTTATCTGTTTGATCGCGCCCCTTTTCAAGAAGCGTCAACATCATTCTTGAAGATGTTCTTAGAGCGATAATAAAAGGACTATCGCCGTCCGCATTCTTTGCGTGTATCTGCGCGTTCTTATCCAGTAAAAGTCCTACAAGATCGCTGCGTTCATTTTTTACGCTTATTAAAAGCGGCGTATCGCCGGAATTATTCCTGCTGGAAACAGAAGCGCCGGATTTTAAAAGATGTTCCGCGGATCGCCTTGAACCGGTTTGTATTGCCTCCATAAGCGGTGTATTACCATCGCTGTCGCGGGATTCAAGATTCGCGCCTCTTTCGACTAACAGATTTTCTATGCCGAAAATTCCAAGCCGGACGGAATCGTGTAAAGCCGTCTTACCGTAGAGGTTGAATGCGTTAATGTTGATTTTAGCGTCGATAAGAGCTTCGGCGGCAGCTTGGGCGTTATAGCGTACCGCAGTGTGAAGCGCGGTATTACCCAGCGTATCCCTACCCGAAATAGAAGCTCCGGCATTTATCAAAGCCCGCGCCGTAGATGCCGAATTTATTTCTACCGCGATAAAAAGCGGCGTTTTTCCCGTAACGTTCACAGCTTCGAGCGACGCGCCTCTTGATGCGATAAGCGGTATAACATTATCAAGTTTCCATTCAGTTACATAATGTAAAACCGTAAGACCTAAACCATCGCTCGCCGACAAAACCATAGGCGTAAACATCCATTCCCGTACAGTTCCCGGAGAAAAGAATGTAAGAAAAATCGGACTTTCACCCTTGGAATTTTGAGCGAATACATCCGCTCCTCTTGTAATAAGAAGATCGCTGTTTGCCGGCTGGTTCATTCTAACGGCTATGTGCAGGGCTGTATCACCTTCCTGATTTCTAATGTTTACCGATGCTTTTTTATCAAGTATAAGCCGTGTGATCTCAACATTTGCGCCTAACTTAATGGCAGCCAAAAGAGGCGTATTACCGCCGGCATCAATTTGTAAAACGCTTTCTTCGGTTATTAATCTTTCCAATGCGCCGTTGTTTTCGGTTAAAGCCAGTTCAAACGGCGTTCTTCCCTCGCTTGTTGCCGAAAAAATATCGGACTTATAATTTAAAAGCGATGGAATAAGATTTATCCTGTTGTTCTCTACGGCAACGTATAGAGGCGTTTTTCCGCTGCTGTTATGAATATTTGCGTCGGCATTATTTGACAGCAATGTTTCAATTATGCCGATTGAACGGTTAAGTCTTATGGCTATGTGCAGAGGGGTATCGCCGTCTTTATCACGTAGATTAGGGTTTGCTCTTTTTGATAAAAGTAATTCAAGGGCTTCACGGTGAACCGCTTCCGGTATAGCAATGTGCATTGCCGTATTACCCTGTCCATCTTGAATGTTTACATCGGCGCCTCTTTCAATCAACAGACGCATCATTTCCAGATCGCCTATACGCGCGGCTTCATGCAGAGCCGTAACGCCGGATGTATTTTTTATATTTGTATTAGCCTTGTTATCAAGTATGTAAGAAGTAAACCCTGCGTATTGGTCGCGAACGGAAATACTTAACGGCGAATTACCATCGGATGCGTGAATATTGAAATTTAAACCCCGCACCCCCGGTGCAAAATAGATGTAAAACGGATCCGAAGAAATACCGCCGGACTTTATAAGCAGGGCTGCGGATTCCGCATGGTTTCTTGAATTTTTATGGGAAAACACAAGGTCTAAGGCTGTTTTACCCTGTTTTGTTGTGTTATTGATCGTTTTTTGAAGTACAACTATGCCGGAGTCGTTTAAAATAGCCGCTACAGATTGAGGCGATCCCTTGTCGGAGGCAATATGCAAAGCCGTTCTATTTTCTTCATCTAAACTTACCAGTGATTCTTCCGTCAGTAAACAACTTAAAAAAGAAATATCGTTTTTATATATTGCATCTTCTAATGAGCTTAATCCCGATGCTCCCCTGTGGTGTATTGAAGCGCCGTTTGCGACAAATATTTTTGCGGTTTCTCCGTCTGATGCCAATGCGCTGATATTCAATGGAGTATTGCCGGATTTATCCTGAGTTTGAACCGATGTCCCAAGCCTTATAAAAAAATCCGCAAGAGCGGCATTACCGGTTTCCGCCGCGTAGTGAAGAACATTCCTGCCCTGATCATCAATGGTGTTAGGCGTAATTTCGGAAACAAAAATTGTTTTAGCTTCGTCTGTTTTTCCTTCCGTGATATATTTAGCGATCCTATCCATAGGAGTTTCCGGTTTTTCAATTTTCTCAACCTCTACAACAA
>BNVA01000155.1 GCA_025997755.1 Spirochaetia bacterium
AAAGTCCCAGAATAGCGTTAAGAGGTGTTCTTATCTCGTGACTCATCGTCGCCAAAAACTGGCTCTTTGCAAGGTTAGAGCTTTCCGCCGTTTTAATATCGCTTATGTTTATTAGTCCGCCTATTATCAAAACCGGTTTCCCGTCTTTCCATTTTGTAATATGTCCCGAAGTTATAGCCCAGATATATTTTCCGTTTTTGTGACGTATGCGCAATTCTGAACGGTAGTGGTTTATCGTTCCGTTGATGTACCAGTTAAGCTCCTCCATAACGTGCGCTCTGTCATCGCTGTGAATAATGTCGAACCATGTTGAGGGTGTCTCGTGTACAGCCATGTCATTAAAGTCTACCCTGCATATCTCACCGGGATCGTAGCCGAACTCATCTTTAAGGTGATAGCTAAAAGTTAGCCTGTCGTTTGGCACATCCCATTCCCAATAGGTTAGTTTTGATATTTTTGCCACCGTATCAAGGTGTTCCTGTTTTAGCTTTAAGGCGTCTTCCTTTTCCCTGATTAGATCGGTGCTTGTGATCGTCTTTAGTATAAGGGAACCAAGTAAGAGTCCGGTAAAGCGCAGCACACTAACTTCTGCATCGGCGAAATAACGCTCCTTTTCGCAATCCTCAAAGTCCATCCACCCCCAAAACTGTCCCCTTATGAAAATCGGGATGATGAGGTAGGAGAGAATCCCCTGCCCGTCAAGGTAGCGTTGGATTTCAACAGGCCAGTTCCGCAGAGGCTCATTTATGATTTTTTTCTGCATCATGGCATCGCGCAGATCCGGTATGTCATCGTAGTATGTGCAATTAGTTATATCCCAGCCTGTGGTTACTACGGCATTTTGTACCCACTCGTAAAGCTGCCTGCAACAAAATCTTCCTTCGTTGTCCGTAAAATTTTCCCAGATAGTGGCGCGGTTTACCTCTATGCACATCCCCACCTGCTTTAGAAATTCCAGAATTGCGGCTTCAAATTGATCGGGCTCGGCTATTTGAAGCGGGGAGACATTATCATGAATAATAGTAAATAATTGGTCTCTTTTACTCTTGTCATCTTTTTTATCAGACATATTTATTATATATTGAACTGTATCATTGATTTAGTAAAGTAATATGCGTATATTTATATACGTTCAACTAAAAAAATTAAGGAGTCTGCTATGCAGGTAAATGAATTAAAACATTCCGGTTTAAAAAAATGGGTTGAGGAAGCCGCTGCTCTGATGACGCCGGACACGGTTGAGGTCTGTGACGGCTCAAAACTTGAGTACGATAAAATGATTAAGATCACCATAGATGCGGGGCTTGCCACCGTGCTTGATCCTGCTAAAAAGCCCGGCTGCGTGCTGTACCGCTCAGACCCGTCCGATGTGGCGCGTGTCGAGGATCGTACTTACATCGCCTCAAAAAACAAGGACGATGCCGGTCCCACGAACAACTGGATAGACCCGTCGGAGCTTAAAAAGGTTATGTCTTCCCTCTACAAAGGCTCAATGAAGGGACGCACGATGTACGTTATTCCGTTTTCGATGGGCCCTGTCGGCTCCGATATAGCAAAGATAGGTGTGGAAATTACCGACACGCCCTATGTTGTGGCAAATATGCACATAATGGCTAGGGTAGGTACAAAAGTTTTGGATGTTTTAGGCAAAGACGGCTTCTATGTGCCGTGTTTTCACTCGGTCGGCAAGCCTTTGGCGGCGGGCGAGAAAGATAACGGCAAATGGCCCTGCGCCCCCATCGAAAAAAAATACATATCCCACTTTCCGGAAACCCGCGAAATATGGAGTTACGGCTCCGGTTACGGCGGAAACGCGCTCTTGGGCAAAAAATGTCTTGCCCTGCGTATAGCATCGGTTTTAGCCCGCGACGAAGGCTGGCTTGCCGAACACATGCTTATCCTAAAAATCACCAACCCAAAAGGGGAAGCAAAGTACGTTACAGGCGCTTTCCCGTCGGCTTGCGGCAAAACAAACCTTGCCATGCTTATCCCCACACTGCCGGGTTGGAAGGTAGAGACGGTAGGCGACGACATAGCTTGGATGAAGTTCGGCGCGGACGGCAGACTCTACGCCATAAACCCCGAAGCCGGATTCTTCGGCGTAGCTCCGGGTACCAACGACGAGTCAAACCACAACGCTATGGAATCCTGCAAAAGCAATTCAATTTTTACAAACTGCGGTCTTACCGAGGACAACGATGTCTGGTGGGAGATGATAGGACACGGCGCTCCCGGCAAGGAGATCATCGACTGGAAGGGACAAAAACGCCCCGCTCCGCAAAATGACAACGCCGAAAAAGGACAGGAAATTGCCCACCCCAATGCCCGCTTTACCGCGCCTGCAAAACAATGTCCCTGCATAGCCAAAGAGTGGGAAGACCCCAAAGGCGTACCGATCAGCGCCTTTCTATTCGGCGGACGCCGCCCTTCCACGATACCGCTGGTAAATCAAGCGAAAAGCTGGATTCACGGCGTATTTATGGGATCGATAGTAGGCTCTGAAGTTACCGCCGCCGTGATCTCCGATCAGGTTGGACAGGTTCGCCGCGATCCCTTCGCCATGCTGCCTTTCTGCGGCTACCACATGGGCGACTACTTTAAACACTGGATAAAACTGGGGCAAACTCACGATGAGTCTAAGCTGCCTAAAATTTTCTTTGTAAACTGGTTCCGTAAAAACAATGCCGGTAAGTTTATATGGCCCGGCTACGGTGAAAATTCCCGCGTACTTGCGTGGATATTCGACCGCTGCGACGGAAAAGGCGGCGCGGCGGATACCCCCATAGGCACCCTGCCCACACCGGACGCAATTTCAAAGCCAGACGGCGTAAGCGATGCCGATATGAAGGAACTGTTGAACGTTGACATAGAAGGCTGGAAAAAAGAAATTGCCGATGTCCGCAAAAATCATTATCCTAAATTTGGGGACAAACTCCCGAAAGAACTTTATACTGAACTTGATGCAATAGAAAAAAGGCTTGGGAAGTAGGTCGACGGTCCAGTAGCTCAGAGGATAGAGCGGCCGCCTCCTAAGCGGCAGGTCGGTGGTTCGATTCCACTCTGGATCAAGATGGAGCCATTTATGGAAAGCACAATAAATTTTCCGCAATTATGTTTTAAGGATGGCGAGTACATCCTTAAGCAGGGACAAATTGTGCCCGAATGTTTTTATATAATTCAATCGGGTCATGTTCAACTTTCATCCGATAACAAGTTTGAATTGATCAATAAAAAAAACCTCTTGGGCCCGGATGAGTGTTTTTGCATAGCTGCGGCTCTTGCATCTCATATAAACACGGTAACGGCTAAGGCGGAAGGTGATGTTGTTGTAACTGCCGTATCAAAAACCAACTTTCCGGCTTTTATAAAGGAAAATTTGGCTTTTACCACTAATATTTTAAAGTATCTTTCCGGACGCTTACGAATGTTAAACGAAAGTCTTACCTACGGATTTGAAAAGCCTTCAGATGACGATCTCGATCTTCCCGACAGCATTTTCAATGCCGCAAAATATTACTATTCCAATAAACTTTTTAGAGAGGCATATTGCGCTGCTAAACATTATTTAAAATACGGCGAGGATTTGCCTAATTCCGGCGCCGCGCATGATATTTTAAAAAGATTAGATGCTTACGGCAAGGAAATCAGTTTTGATT
>BNVA01000156.1 GCA_025997755.1 Spirochaetia bacterium
ACAAGAGATCGCAAGGGCTTGTCCATACCCAATCTAAAACGTAAAATTACACCATGATCGAAAAAGTTTTAACCCTTTTGTTCGGCTCCAAAAACGAGCGCGATGTAAAGGCGCTTCTACCTATAGTTCAGTTGGTAAACGAAAAGGAAGCATGGGCGCAATCCTTAGGCGCGGAAGATTTTCCCAAGCAGACCGAAATATTCCGCAAACGTTATAACGAGGGCGAGAGTCTCGACTCTATTTTGCCGGAAGCCTTTGCCCTTGCCCGTGAGGCGGCTAAGCGGCAGCTTGGCGAGCGTCCCTACGATGTTCAGGTTATGGGCGCGGTTGTCCTTCACACGGGCAAGATAGTAGAGATGAAGACCGGCGAGGGCAAGACCTTGATGAGTGTTGCCGCCGCTTATCTAAATGCGATTTCCGGCAAGGGTGTTCATGTGGTTACGGTAAACGATTACCTTGCCGAGCGCGACACCTCGTGGATGCGGCCGGTTTTCAGCTACTTGGGCGTTACCGTTGGCACGATTTTACAGGACATGGACAACGCACGGCGTCAGCAGAATTATGCCTGCGACATCACTTATGGAACAAACAATGAATTCGGTTTTGATTACCTGCGTGATAATATGCACGGACGCTTGGAGGACAGGGTACAGCGCGGACACAACTTTTGTATTGTTGACGAGATTGATTCGATACTCGTTGACGAGGCGCGCACTCCGCTCATAATTTCGGGCGCGGCGGAAGATGACACGTTCAAGTTTGCGGAAGTCGATAAAATGCTGGGCACCTTGGACGAAGTAGAAAAAAAAGAGAACGGCGAATACCCCGACGAAACTCAAGGCGAGGTAGTTGTAGGTGATTATAAATTAAACGAAAAAAATAAAAATATATCTTTTACAAATAACGGTCTTACAAAGCTCGAAGAGTTACTGCAAAAACGCGGTCTTATCAAAGGACAGATCGTAGACGAAGAAAATTTTGAATATCTGCATTATTTTACACAGGCGTTACGCGCACATAAACTTTTTAATATTGATGTTGATTATGTTGTACAAGACGGCGAAGTTCAGATCGTAGATGAATTTACCGGACGCATTTTAACAGGCAGGCGTTATTCCGACGGGCTTCATCAGGCTATCGAAGCTAAAGAACATATCAGGATAAAACAGCGTAACCGTACCCTTGCCACAATCACCTTTCAAAATTATTTTAGGCTGTATAATAAAATATCCGGTATGACAGGCACCGCCGACACAGAAGCTGTCGAGTTTAATAAAATTTACAATCTTGACGTAGTTGTTATTCCGACAAATGTACCGGTTGACCGTGTTGACGAAGACGATGTTGTTTATCTTAACGAAGAAGATAAATTCAATGCGTTATGCGATGAAATACACACCGCCTACAAACGAGGTCAGCCGATGCTTGTAGGCACCGTCTCAATTGAAAAGTCGGAAAAATTATCCGCCTATCTTACGCGGCGCGGCGTACGGCACGAAGTGTTAAACGCAAAGAATCATGCTCGCGAAGCGTTGATCATTGCGGAAGCCGGAGCCAAGGGCGCGGTAACTATTGCTACAAATATGGCGGGACGCGGTACAGATATAAAACTTGGCGGTAATCCGGCAACACGCGCTCGAAAACGCGCCGGTGCGGAAACAGAGGGTGAAAAATACAATGCCATACTCAACGAAGAAATCGAAAAATGGCGCAAGGATTATGAAGAGGTAAAAAGTCTGGGCGGACTTTATGTTATAGGCACCGAACGGCACGAAAGCCGCCGTATTGATAATCAGCTTAGAGGACGTTCCGGCAGGCAAGGCGATCCGGGAAGGTCTAAGTTTTTTATCTCTATGGATGACGAGCTTATGCGGCTTTTCGGCGGCGAAAAAATGAAAAACCTTATGACGCGTATAGGCATGGAGCCGGGAGAGCCTATCTTTCATCCTATGTTGAACAAGAGCATTGAACGTGCGCAAAAAAAAGTTGAAGAACACAATTTTGAAATTCGTAAACATCTTCTTGAATACGATGATGTGTTAAATCAACAGCGTAAATTTATCTACGAACAGCGCGATGCCATCCTTACCGATACTAATTTAAAACAGCGCGTAAACGAAGCTACGGAAGATATGGTTAAAGATGCGTTAGGCGAATTTGATTCGCAGACAAAACAAGACAGGGAGACGGCAATAAAAGATATTGCGGCTCTGTTTAAAACAAAATTCAATTATACGCTTGACACACAGATTCTATTAAGCGGCTCGGCAACAGAAAAGGCTGAACAAATTATTTTAGCGGATCTTCAAAAAGATATTGCGGATAAAGAAGCGCTGGTCGGCTCAGAAATTATTAATTCGTTTATAAGAGTACAGTACCTGAATTTTATAGACCGTATGTGGCTTGATCATTTGGAAAATATGGAAGCGTTACGCGAAGCAGTTTATCTGCGGCATTATGCGCAAAAAAATCCGCTTACAGAATACAAGCTGGAAGGTTTTCAAATATTCGACACCATGGTAGAAAAAATACGCGAGGACATTGCATCCCGTGTGCATTTAGTACGCATAGCAACCGGTGAATCACGCCCCGCAGCGCCGCGTACCGTTACAATGTCGGCAAGCCACGGCAGTGTCGGCGCTTTTACCGCAGGGCAGCAGGTTTCAAAATCGGCGGGCGCAAGACCGCAGGGAGAAAAAGTTACGGTTGTTAGAAATCAGCCTAAAGTGGGGCGCAACGATCCCTGTCCCTGCGGCTCCGGCAAAAAGTACAAATACTGCCACGGTAGATAAAAATGTTAGTCGAACTAAAAGATGTTTGGAAATCGTACACACTGGGAAATGTCCGTCTGGATGCCTTGAAAGGCATAAGTTTGGAGCTTTCGGGCGGTGATTTTGTAGCTTTTGCGGGACCGTCCGGTTCCGGCAAGACAACGATTATGAACATCATCGGACTAATAGACAGCCCGACCGGCGGCAAGGTGTTAATCGAAGGACAGGAAACCTCTGCATTAAACCGGAAAGAGCTTACACGAATGAGACAAGAAACGCTTGGTTTTGTTTTTCAATCGTTTAACCTTTTACCGGTACTCACAGTTTTTGAAAATATAGAGCTGCCGCTCCTGCTTGGAAAAAGAGGATCGCGCTCGTCGGCGTTAAGCGCAAAAGAAAGAAAGGATCGCGTGGAACATCTGTTAGACGCCGTAGGTCTTACCGACAGAAAAAATCATAAGCCGGCGGAATTGTCGGGCGGACAGCAGCAGCGTGCAGCCATTGCGCGGGCACTGGTAAACCATCCTAAAATTGTTATTGCGGATGAGCCTACCGCAAATCTTGATTCGGAAAACGGTAAACGTATACTCGACCTAATGAAAAAAGTAAATACTGAAGACGGAACAACATTTATTTTTTCCACTCACGACAGTACGATCTGGCAAATGGCAAACCATGTTATTTTTTTACAAGACGGCAGTATAAAATTAGAAAAACACAGCGGGGAAAGTTCAGGCGGAGGAGCGTATTGATACTTCTTCTAGCCCTGCGCAACATAGTCAGAAACAAAAAGAACAGTGCTATTGTTATGCTGTTGATAGGAATTATCACAGCGCTTTTTTTTATAGGTAACAGCGTT
>BNVA01000157.1 GCA_025997755.1 Spirochaetia bacterium
GAAATGAAAAGAAACGGAATTATAATTGTTTTATTTTTAATGACCAGCTTTTTTGTCTTTGGACAGGAAAGCGAAAATCAAAACGATCAAGACGAAAGCGCTGTCCTCACCGGCACGGAAGAGACACAGGTGGATGTACAGACAGAAGAGACGGAAACCGGCAGTGCGGAAGAAGCTGAACCGGAAAAAAGCGCTCCAAGGCAATTCAAAAAACCGTCGTGGATGAGCAGCGAGGGAGCCTCGTTAGATACCGGCAGGCGGGTGTCCAGAAAATTGTTTGAAGTAGGTTTGCTTGATGTTGATTTATCTGCGGCAGCCGGTGCAGGCAAAGTACTTGGTTTAATTACGAATTCATTCAATTTTGATCCGGCAGAAGCAACGGGTGTGTACAAAATTGATATTGATATTTTTGCTAATCCGCTTTATGCCAGTTTTCCAATTAAAAACCTCTTTATCATGGATGTTTTTACCGGCTTTGATGTAAAAGTGTATTTGGAGATGCCGGAAGAAACACTTGATACATTAAGAAAAATAATGGACATAGCAAAAGCAAACGTGTCATTTGCTTCGATAAATGATATGAAAGGAAATTTATCTGCGGCAGCCGGAGTTTTTGCGGAAATCGGCGTGGGCGGATCAAAAAGATTTTTTGATGATCGTTTGCAGCTGCGCTTCGCACCGTCGTTGTTCTTTACGCTCGCATATATGAAAAAGAACAATGTATCGTTTGCGGGTTATACAGGTCCCGATCCTACAAAGTTCGGAATGAAGGGATCGGGTAGTATGGACATTTATTCCGCATGGAACCTTACTTCAGGTTCGCCTAACATATTCGCAAGTCCGGGATTAGATGCAACTCTGGAAGCCGATTATGCGCTATGGTCTGTGCTTGATACCGGCGTGTCCATATCAAATATTCCGTTAATCCCGTCAACATTGAAATATAAAAGTTCCTTGGATCTTAATAGATTCAATTTAAACGCGGATACCTCCGATCTTTCTTCCTTAAAAATTGATGTACCCAATAGTATTGATGAGTTTTTTAAAACTTCGGGCAATGCCAGTGAACTTGTTATTCGTCCTTTGCGTGTTAATTTTTACGGACTAATAAAACCGTTTAAATCTCCGGTTTTGGTGGTGCGTCCCGATCTGGGATTTTCAGTTAGCGACATTTTTGGCGGCGCATGTTTCAACTGGGGGCTTAGTGTAACATACAACGCTCCTAAGATTTTTTCAGCCTACATAAAATCAAGTTTGACGGAGTTAATTTGGGGTCAACATCTTGGAATAATGCTAGACTTCCGTTATTTTGAGTTGGATTTAGGTGCGGGGCTTATCGGCACGACATTTGCGGATAGCTGGAACGGAAAGGGCGTAGGATTCAAGCTCGGAATAAAATTCGGATATTAAATTTCCGCGTATATTGTGTGGTTTAGAAAATCTTTTAGGCGCGGTGTACGCGGGGCGTCAAACAGCTCTATGGGGCTTCCTTTTTCGAGTACTATGCCGCCGTCGATAAAGAGTATCTCGGTGGCGATCTTTTTTGCAAAACTCATCTCGTGGGTAACTATAACCATTGTCATACCTTCCGCCGCAAGCTCCTTTATAAAGCTAAGAACTTCGCCGACCATTTCGGGGTCAAGGGCGCTTGTAGGCTCATCAAACAGCATTACATCGGGATTCATCGCAAGAGAACGAATGATGGCAACACGCTGCTTTTGACCGCCCGAAAGCGACGATGGATAACTCAACGCCTTGTCTTCAAGGCCTATTCGTTTTAAAAGCGTATAGGCGTTTGCCTGTGCATCGGTCTCGGTTTGAAGTTTTAGTTTTACCGGAGCAAGGGTAATATTTTTTAATACGGTTAAATGCGGAAAAAGATTAAAGTGTTGAAAAACCATTCCCATTTTCCGCCTGTGGAGGTCTACCTTTTTTTCAAATTGAACGGGTGCATTGCTGTCAAAGATAACATCATTTTTAAAAAGTATCGTGCCGCTTGTAGGCGGTTCCAGAAGGTTAAGACAGCGTAAAAACGTACTCTTGCCGGAGCCGCTTGCGCCGATAATTACGGTTTTATCACCTTTGTAAATTTTTTCGCTTATGCCGTTAAGTACATTACTTTCGCCGAACTGCTTGCGTATATCAATGGTTTCGATTATGGGCGCTGCTTCCATTGTTATTTCCTGTCGCCCCTGCGCAGATAGCGTTCTAATTTTGAGATGCCCGCCGTCATCAACAAAACTGTAATAAGATAAATAAGAGCGGAAAACAAATACGGAACAGTAACATTGTAGGATGCTTTTCCGATCAACTTTATTGTGTTAAAAAATTCGCTTACGGTTATAACGCTTGCAACGCTTGTTTCTTTTACCAGCATTATTGCTTCGTTGCCCAGCGCAGGCAGTATGTTTTTTACAGCCTGCGGTAGTACTATCAGCGTCATATTCTCTTTGTAACTAAGACCTAAACTCCTGCCCGCTTCGGTTTGTCCTATATCGACAGCCATAATACCGGATCGCATAATCTCGGCAACATAAGCGCCGGAATTTATTCCAAAACCGATTATTGCGACTAACAGCGAATTGATCTGTACTCCGTAAAAAACAATGTAGTAAAAGATCATAAGTTGAACAAGAATCGGCGTGCCGCGTATAACGGCAATATATACATCGGCTGCACGGGAAGCAATTTTTGAAAAAAGGCTTTTTTGCGGCAGAACTTTAAAGATTGCAAGAATTGTGCCTATCACGGTTCCTATTAGAACCGCAAAAAACGTTATGATCAGGGTGTTGATAAACCCCTGAACCATAAGATCAATTCTGCCTCTTGTAAAGAGGATCTCAAATATCTGCCGCATTGCGCCTAACAGCTTTTATTGGGCGGGAACAATCGTAGGATATTTTGAAAATATTTGAGCCAGCTTTCCTTCGGCTTTAAGCTGCGCTATTGCATCGTCAACTTTTTTCACAAACCCGTTGCCTTTTTTCGTTATATACGCATTGTAGAATGAATAAAGATCGACGGGTTTATCTGTGTTGTCTTTTACTATAACAAGCCCCGGACTCTGATTTGCAATTTCGAGCAATGCCGAATAATCGTATATAACCGCGTCAATTTTCCCCTGCTGCAGGTCTTGAGACGCGAGTATACAATCGTCGTAACCTATGCCCTCGGCGGGTTTGCCCATAGCATTGCCGTAGTTTGAGTTGGCAATGATTTCGGGCTCATATTTTGCAAGGTCGAGTCCTGTGGTGCCGTTCTGGGAGCCTACACGCTTTCCGGCAAGGTCAGCGGCACTCTTAATCGGCGAGCCTGATTTTACCATAATAACCTGAGGTTCATTCGCGATATTCACCGTAAAATCGACGCTTTTCTTGCGTTCCTCGGTTACGCTCAAGCCTGACATACCAATATCCGCTTTTCCGGTGGAAACAGCGCTCATAATGCCGTCAAACTCTGTAGGTACGATCACAACCTCAAGGCCGAGTTTTTCACCGATGGCGTACGCCATATCAATATCAAAGCCGACGTATTTCCCGTTGCTATCCACGGATTCGTAGGGCGGAAAATCAGGACTGGTGGCTACGGTGAATTTCCCATCGCTTATGGGGTCTTTTGCACCTCC